>DNUI01000071.1 GCA_003508565.1 Syntrophaceae bacterium | reverse complement strand
GCCTGAAGCCGGAAAACCGATCCATCAAGAATATCCTCGCGGGAGGGATAATGCTTAAGTACTTTTTTCTACCATTCTTCATTCTATCCTCTATTTCCGTCCTTGCGATTACCAAAGACATGACAGATAAGGTTGTAACGCTTTCCCGAGTCATTCGGGTGAGCCTCTTGCTTCTTACAGTTTTCATTATTATTTCAGTGGCTTCAATGCTCGTCGGATCCAGCCAGTTGGGTACGGTATCTCTTGTCAAAGCCTTGCTGGCTATGATCAAGAGTGAGGATCTCAGTCTTTTTATAACGGAAAAGACAATCCTTTTCTCCATTCGCCTGCCGCGGATTATCTTTGCCGGTATTGTTGGTGCGTCTCTCTCGGCAGCCGGTGTTGTATTTCAGGGACTTCTCCGCAACCCCCTTGCAGACCCTTATATCCTTGGGATATCCGGTGGATCAGCGGTCGGAGCGATTATTGCCATCATCATGGGGATAAGCTTCATTCCTTTTGGCGTTGCCGGTCTCGCTGTTTCGGGGGCGCTCCTCACCATCGGTTTGGTGTACGGAATTGCCAGAACAAAGAAAGAACTTCACTCCACGACCCTTCTCCTGGCAGGCGTGATCGTCAATGCCTTTTTTTCTGCCGTTATTATGTTATTGATTTCTACGACAGATAATCATGAACTGCGCAGTGCGATATTCTGGTTAATGGGAGATTTGAGTCTCGCCGAATGGAACGAGATTATGCTTACGGGCTTTTTTTTAATGATCGGATTCATTGTCATGTACATCTATTCGAGACATTTGAATCTCATCGTCTCCGGCGAAGAGACAGCCATGCAGCTTGGTGTAAATGTTGAGCAAACCAAGAAGATACTCCTTCTTGCAGCATCGCTTGTAACGGGAGTAGCCGTGTCGGTGAGCGGCACCATCGGCTTTATTGGCCTGATTATACCGCACATGATGAGAATGTTGTTAGGTTCGGATCACAGGCTGCTCCTCCCCTCTTCCGCGCTCTTCGGCGCCTCATTTCTTATTGTTGCGGACACCCTTGCCAGAACGATCACCGCCCCCGCAGAGTTGCCGGTGGGTGTAATTACGGCAATGTGCGGGGCTCCCTACTTCATTTACCTCTTGCGCAGGAAGGCAATCTGATCCATGCCCATTATCAAACTTCAACACATTGGATTCAGATATGATGACGATTGGGTCTTGAGGAATATTTCTTTCGAGGTGCACAAGGGGGAGTTCGTAGGCATAATTGGTCCCAACGGTTCCGGTAAGACGACTCTTCTCAAGATACTGGATGGTATCTTCACTCCCCAGGAAGGAGAAATGTGGATAGACGAAACCCCGAGCGGGAAGCTCAAAAGAGAACACCTGGCGAAAATAATTGCAGTTGTTCCCCAGGAGTCCTTGATGATTTTTCCCTTCACCGTTCAGGAAATCGTGTTAATGGGACGAGCGCCGCATTTAGGCAAATGGAGATTTGAGGGAGACACAGACTTCAGAATTACTCGTCAGGCCATGGAGATGACAGATACGCTATCCTTGATGAAGCGGAACATGAATGAATTGAGTGGTGGTGAGCGGCAGAGGGTCTTAATAGCAAGGGCTTTGGCACAGCAACCGCAGATCATGCTCCTTGATGAACCAACCGCCTTTCTGGACATCAGGCATCAAATAGAATTTTTTGATTTAATAAAAGCACTGAACAAAGACCAGGCACTCACGGTAATCGGCGTCAGTCACGATATCAACTTGGCATCGCTTTACTGTGACAGGATTATCCTTCTTCGTAGCGGCGATATCCATTGTATGGGAAGTCCCGAAGAGGTAATCACGGAAGCAAATATTAAGGAAGTGTACAAAACAGATGTAACCGTTGATAGAAATCCAATGACCGGTCAGCCACGGGTCACGCTCTTGAGTTCATATCCGTCGGAGGGAGGAAACCGGTTTTATTCCGGTGCTGCCCCGCAACTGTAAGCGGAACGAAATCCACACAAAGCCACGGGTTTTCCATACGAGGAAGGCCGGGAAGGCGTGGATCATAGGTGCAAGGTACGAGCCGCAAGCCAGGACACTCATCTGATGGATCAAATAACTACGTTCCCGAGGGGGAAAGGAGAAAATCAAATGAAAAAAGGCTTAAAATTAATTGTTGTTTTCAATGTGTTCCTGTTGCTTACCGCATCGGCTGGCATAACGCTCGCGGCGCAGGAAGATGCTGCTCAGGAAAAAGCTGCCCAGGAAAAAGCAATTCTCATGGAAGAGGTAGTCGTTACTGCGACACGGGATACGGAAGAAATTCGAAAGGTTCCTGCGAATGTTTCCGTCATTACGACTGAGCAGATTGAAAAATCGGGTGCAACGACAATTCCGGAAGTCCTCGATAAACTGGAAAGTATACAGTTCCGTTCCTATAGCGGCAACTCCTCCCAGGCGACTATAGATATGCGCGGCTTCGGAGGCGATAATCCTTTTGGCAAGAGCCTGATCATGCTTGACGGTAGGCGCCTGAACAGACCAGATATGTCTTCTATCAACTGGCTGCAGATTCCATTGAATAATGTTGAGAGAATCGAGGTCGTCCGTGGCGCGAGCAGTGTCCTCTATGGTGATGCGGCTATCGGCGGCGTCATCAACATAATCACCAAGAAAGGCGAGGGACCACCGAAAGTGAACGCTTCCGTAATAGTGGGAAGCTATGGCCTACACGATGAACGGGTGAGTGTAACCGGTTCTGTGGATAAATTTACTTATGCGCTGAACGGAGAAAACAATTACAACTCCGGCTATCGGGACCGATCAAAATTCTCATCCATGGGAGGAGGTTTTGATTTTGGATATAACGCAAGTGAGAGCTTCAGTGCATCTTTAGGAGCTTCCTTCAATAAAACGGACTATCAAATGCCGGGGTTTCTTACGCAAACCCAGCTTGATCAGGACAGGCGGCAGTACCAGCGTGCACCGCCGGAATTATATAGTATCACAACACCCGATGATGATGGATCAGATAAATATACCAACGTCAATCTGGGCATCAAGTCCCTCTTGGGATCCATCGGGGAGATCGATGTCTCTTTTCTGTATGGTAAAAAGGACCTTGAGACCAACATGCCCTCATGGTTCCTGTTTTCGGATACCTCAACAGACACGTACGGTGTTACACCGAAATATGTTCTGGCAAAGGACATCTTTGGCTTCAAAAATAAACTGGTTATCGGCCTGGATTATTACCATGAACCTTATAAGAAGGAATTATACAGCAGCCGGGTGAGAACCTTAAAAACAAGCTCAGCAGATTTTACCAGGGACAGTCTTGCGTATTATGTCAGGGATGAATTCAACATTTTGAAAAACCTGATTCTGCATGCCGGATATCGGTCAGAACATACATCCATTGAGGGGTCAAACAAGGACAATGTGAATCCGGCCAACAATTTCTCGGACGAGGAAAACACATACAACGCGGACGCGTTTGAAGCAGGACTGACCTTGCTTGTGGGTAAGAAAACAAAGGTCTTCGCGAAATATGCCACGGTCTACCGGATTCCTTTTTTAGATGAAATCGCCATGTTCAACGGATATAGCGGCGGTGTCCTTTTTAACAAGAACCTCAAGAAAGAAAAAGGGGTCAGCATGGAAGCGGGCACGGAATGGTATCCCCTGGATAACCTGAAAATAGGACTAACCGTCTTCAGGATCAATATGGAGGATGAAATTTCATGGTTCGCTACAGGTCTGTTTACCGGGTATAATACAAATCAAGATAAGACGCGTCATGACGGCGCAGAGGTTTCCTTGTCCTATGCATGGGGTAAATGGGCCAAGCTCTATGGCAATTTCACCTACCACAAGGCTACCTTTGAAAATGGGCCGTATGATAACAAGGAAATGCCTCTGGTGCCTAAACGGATGGCGAATGCCGGCATCGAGATATATCTTCCCTACAACCTGACTCTGCGTCCCGAAGTTCGCTACGTGGGAAAGACCTACCTGTCCCAAGACTATAACAACGTTGCCGAGAAACTGGATTCCCATACCCTCTATAATGTCTATCTCTCGTATAAGCCGACGTTTGGAAAAGTAACGATGACAGCCTTTTTCGGTGTAGAGAATCTGACCGACGAGAAATATTCGTCATTTGGTTCGTACAATGTCCCTGCATATGGTGCGGGAGCTCCTAATACTTACTATCCCATGCCAGGGATCATGTGTAAGGGAGGGCTTTCCTTTGAACTTTAAAGGAGACTGGTCTCTGAAAAACCGTTTTCCCTTCCGTCTGGGAACAACTTCCTACATCATTCCGGCGGATCTGCTGCCGAATGTCGGCTTTTTAGCAGATAAGGTGGATGACATCGAACTGGTGTTGTTTGAATCGGATGAATTTTCCAACCTGCCGGAGGCGGTCACTATTGAAAGGCTGAAGGACATTGCAGGACGGTTTGACCTGACCTACACCATCCATCTTCCTCTCGATACCCTGATGGGTCACGCCAAGGCATCTGTCCGACAGCAATCTGTGGATAAATGTCTCCGTGTTATCGAGCGTACGGCTCCCCTCTCGCCCTTTGCCTATATTGTCCATTTCCATGGGGATCAACGGGGCAAAAGCCCGTCGCTGGAGATGGAACGATGGGTCGAGGGCCACAGGCAATCTGTGGAAAGGCTCCTTCGGGTTGTTGATGCACAGGATCTGTGCGTGGAAATGCTCGATTATCCCTACGAGCTCATCGATGGTATAGTCACTGACTATGGACTGAGTGTCTGCCTGGATATGGGTCATATCCTCCTTTACGGGTATGCGCCGGAAGAATATCTTGACAGGTATCTGTCGCGGACCCGAGTAATTCACCTCCACGGGGTTGAGGTAGGGCAAGATCATCACGGTCTGGCCTTTGTACCTGCCGGGGTGCTGAACTCCATTGTAGACAGGCTGGGAAACGGGTCTAATAAAACCAGGGTTGTAACGATGGAAATATTCGATGAAGGGATGCTTTACCAATCCATGGATGTCATGAGTCGCTATGCGTCATGATGTACTCATAGAACATACATATGAAGAACATAGAAAAACATTCTGGGGCGAAGTGCGTTGCCGTTTTAGGAACCGGTTCAGATGTAGGCAAAAGTGTCGTAGTTACTGCCTTATGCCGCATTTTCAATGATCTCGGCGTACCCGTAGCCCCGTTTAAGGCGCAGAATATGTCCAATAATTCGTATGTCACACCTGAAGGAGGAGAGATGGGACGGGCACAGATTGTCCAAGCGGAAGCTGCCCGTATAACTCCCCATGTGGACATGAACCCAGTACTCCTCAAACCGTCAACGGATATATGTGCCCAGGTGGTCCTTCAGGGAAAACCGATGGGAAACAGAGAAGCAAAAGAATATTTTTCAAACACAGAGTACCTTTTTGAAAAAGCATTAGCCAGCCTGGAGTGTCTCCGGGGGTCATACTCGCTCATCTTCATGGAGGGCGCCGGCTCCTGTGCTGAGGTCAATCTTCGTCCCCGTGATTTTGTAAACTTCCGCATGGCACATGCTGCTGATGCGCCGGTTATCCTGGTTGCCGATATAGACCGGGGCGGCGTATTCGCCCAGATTATCGGAACCCTGGATATTATTCCGGAAGAAGACAGAAAACGCGTGAAAGGCATCATCATCAACCGCTTCCGAGGTGATCCGGATATCTTTACAACAGGCATTGAGTATATAGAAAACAAAACCGGAATCCCAGTTCTTGGTCTGATACCGTACTTCCATCACATCCAGATAGAATCTGAAGACGGCCTGCCCCTGGATGTCCGAATCGACCCGTCATCCGGTCCCGAACCGGGAAAAATTAATATGGGGGTAATCCGGCTGCCGCATATCTCCAATTTTACTGATTTTGACCCTTTCACGCGTGATGCATCTGTGAACGTCCACTATCTTGCCCGTGTTCGGCCTCTGGATGGTTACGATGTGATCTTTCTGCCCGGTACGAAAAATGGGCGATTTGATATGGAATGGCTGAAGAATACGGGCTGGGCAGGCGAACTTTCAAAGTTCATACGCGACGGAGGCCGACTTGTGGGTATATGTGGTGGGTATCAGTTGCTGGGTAAGGTGATCATCGACCCTGATGGTGTTGAGGGAACACCGGGAGAGACATATTGCCTTGGCTTTCTGGATGTAGAGACGACGCTGCACAAGGATAAAATACTGTCCCGTTCCACCGGTATCTGGGAGGATGACGGAGAAAAGACAGAGGGGTATGAGATACACATGGGTGTTACAAAACTCGGCCCTGGAGTACGTTCTGTGATACATGTTCTCACACAAAATGGTGAACCCGTTGACCATTGCGATGGAGGGAAAAGTTCTGATGGTAGAATCTGGGGCACCTATTTCCATGGTCTTTTTGACATGCGTGGTTTCAGACATTCGTTCCTGCACGCGATCTCGGCAAATTATAACCCTGGAAAACACGATTGCCACAGAGGTCAGGCATCCGATTTCAAAGATTACCAGTATGATCTGCTGGCAGACCATTTCCGTGCTCATATTAACATGGACAGCCTTTTTACAATTCTAGGTTATAACAAGAAGGAGATATGTAATGCAGCCTTATGAATTGTTCCGGAAGAGAAGAAACACACAAAGAAGCACTTTTTTTGCCCTTTCCATATCCCTGGCTTTTCATATGGTCATATTCTTGATCCTGATAACGGCTACCGCCGCCCCCGCCATTTTAAAGATGGAAGATGATCAGATCATTCATGTATTTCTTACTTCCATAGAGACCGAACATAACGCACATCCATGGAGTTCTCAATCCCCTGGAGAAATTACAGAGAGCAAAAAAAAGAGAATGGCCGAGATGGCGAAAGTAGACATACCAATCGAAAAACAGGACAGAAACAGGGTGGATGTCGAACCGGTTACTCATCATACTCTTGAAAAAGATTCTTTCAGGAGGGCAATTGTAGAAAAACCTCAACCGAGCGATTCTGAAACGGTATATGTAACACCATCACAGACTGCCCATAAAGTTCAAGACTGGTCAGCGTTGCCCGGCCATTCGCCGGTGAAGGAGATATCCCTTGCCGTACCGCGGTATCGTGAGAATGCCCCACCCGCCTATCCCTCGATTGCCCGAATGCGGGGTTATGAAGGTGTTGTACTGCTTGCCGCGCAAGTATTCAGCGATGGTGGAGTAGGCAGTTTGAAGATAAAAAAATCATCGGGATACGAGGTTTTGGATAGATCTGCCGTGAAAGCCGTAAAGACATGGAAATTCGAACCCGGCACCAGGTTGGGGAAACCTGTCAGCATGTGGGTTGAGGTTCCGGTGAAATTTGTCTTGAAAGATACGTAAACAATGTAATCAACTAGAGCGCTTAGAAGATCGAATAGTGTAAAAGCTAAACAGCGCCCGCAAATGATTGACGAGCGCTGCTGTTATGTACAATGGTACAACTCACACGTTGATGTATGGACCAGAGTGATCAGTCCATATACTTCAATGCCTCTTCGGCTTCAGCGCGGACGATATATGCGTAATCCCACGCGAACGCTTCATCCAGCCCCGAAATTCTGCCCAGCGCCTTTTTGGCGAGAGCCTTCTCTTTAGGGCCGATAAATCCGAACTTCGCCATCTTCCCTATACTGCGTACCGCCTTTGCCCGAACGGTTGAGTGGCTGTCCGACAGGTTTTTCGTGAGAGCGCGAAACATATTGCTCTTGGTTTTGGGAGTAATCCGCTGAGGTTTCAGATGCTCAACCATCTTTCCCAACAGCCGGGATGCCGTATCCCGGACCTCTGCATTGGAGTCATCCATGGCCACGATTACCTTGGGAATGATGGAAGCCATCTCCGGCGCCTGGATTTTCCCCATGGCATAGAGCGCAAAAATTCTCATGTAGGGATCGAAAGACCCTGAGTAGAACTTGAGCAGTGGTTTAATGGCCGGCTTCCCTATTTGGCCCAAAGCTCTGGTTAACTGCATCTGGACCTTTAAATCCGCCTCCTTCAGTTGATAGAGAATTAGGGGGATTGACTTTTCTCCTGTTGCGACCAGGATCTTGAAGGCACGTTCCACGGCTGGCTCAAGATCGGGGCGGTCAAAAAGGTCTATATGGAAGATACTGCATACAGCGAGGATTGCTTCGTTGAATTCTTTTGCCTTTAAGCCTTTTAGCTTTCTCGCGATTTCATCCAGCCCTTCGATAACATCATAGACACTGTCTTCCCTTAGCTTCCGAAAGGATACCTCTATATCTCGCTTCGTCATAGCCCAATCCTCCTTTCATAAATTTCTTGAGTAAACATACCATAAGTTCAGATTCAGAAAACCTGCTATGCCATCATGAATTCCTCGTAATGTACCCCATGGTTGGTATAAAAGAACAGATTACACGCACTCTTTCTTTGAAGTATAAGGAGAACAGCGAGGTATGTCAAGACAAACCCATGCAGGTTCCGGGGTGACTGTTAGGGCCGATATAGATGCCAGGGTAACAAGTTCACGAAACTGTGTTCGGAGGCATCTGCTGATGCAAGCCAGGCTGAAGAAAATTACAATGTTGCCAAGGTTGTTGGTGAGTCTCGCCGTTATTCAAGATATCGTACGAAAGAAAAGAATTTTCGTTTGAATATGAGGGTTATATTTTCCTGAACAAGCACACGGCGGCCTGCTTCAAGAGATCCCATCTGCATGCCGTCAAGCTTCACTATTCTGCCGTCGTCAAGAACAACCATGAATGCTTTCCCAGCGGTTTCCCC
>DNUI01000287.1:2710-3615 GCA_003508565.1 Syntrophaceae bacterium | reverse complement strand
ACCCATTGCTCATATTCATTGAGTTTTCCGGCTGCATATATCCCCCCTATGAGCGCACCGATTGAGCAACCGGCGATTGAGCGTATCTTGTAACCATTTTCTTCAAGCCAATGAATAACGCCAATGTGCGCTAATCCTCGGGCGCCGCCGCTCCCTAAAACCAGAGACACGGTTTTCATATTTGTTTTTGCCATAATCTTTCTCAGTGCCTTTCTTCATTGATACGCAACATGCGAATCAGGGGACCGGGCCGTATCGTCGATCCTCTGGATTTGCTGGTTATGGTTTTTCCCACTCAGTCAATAATTGCACGAGATCTTCAGGCAACGGATGGGACTTGTTAGTGCCTACCTGTGAACATACCCACACAATCTCTCCCTTAGCCAAACACTCGGGCGCTCCCTTTTTGAAGATCCCGAGACTCCATGTCAAACTTGATTTCCCTATTCTATAGGCAGAAATACCAATTTCAAGCAATTCATCAAAACCGATTGGTTTCAGATACTCCACCGTTGATTTAACGAGGTGAAAATCAAGCCCTCTCTTTGATACGAGAGTGTGATAGTCATATTTAATATTTCTCATATATTCAGTAATGGTGGTATCAAAGTAGGTTAGATAGTGAGCATTAAAAACAATACCTTGACTGTCAACTTCTGCGTATCTGACGCGCAATTCATGAAAAAAATTGAATTGATCTCTCTTCATTCTGCATGTTCCCTCTCTGTTAAAGGGGGCAACCGTCCCGTTCATATTCATAAATGCCATTCGCTTCCGTATCCCTAACCGATTTGTCTCACACCGCTCTCTTGTCCGAGGAAGGGGCTATCGAAAAAAACACCCGGAGCGTAGCGATCGGCTGGATTGACCTTGTTCGCTTCAGCGATACGCATCTTTCCGATGGC
>DNUI01000287.1:0-2631 GCA_003508565.1 Syntrophaceae bacterium | reverse complement strand
ACGATTAAGAATCTTCTTGAGATCATTTTTGGGTATTGATTTTAAATCTTTCTCTACAGACCTTTTAAAAAAGATTTTATATTCGGCCATCTTTTTTCAGCCTCTTGATCATCACTTCATAGCTGATAAGTGGCTCCTTAGCCCTTTCTTCAAAAGCTGCAATATCTTCAGCGTCTTCCGCCAGAGATTCCTTAATGGCATCATTTACCAGCTTTGAAAAGGACTGTGATGTTTCAACTGCTTTTAGCCTGAGTGCTTTGTGTAATTCAGGGTCCAAATATACAGTGGCTCTCATTGTTGATCCCATAATATCACCTCCATTGTTGCTATGTAACTATAGCACTATAACGTCATAATGGCAATATTTATTTATAGAGAACGCGCCGCGTAACCGGCTGGCAATGNNTACTGACACTCGCGACGGAAGACGCAAGCCCGAACCAAAGGATCATTTATCAAGGCTTCATTGACTTTTGGACGGATACTATCTCTTTTATTGCTCTCTTTCCGATCTATAGGAGAGGTTTTTCCTTGACAACCGAAGGCCATATAGAGGTTATACGGGTTTATATCTACAATCGAAATGCTCTATATCCAATTCAGAATTCGAAACGAATCTTTCAATTCGTATGTTCATTCTTGGGTCTTGTCCACTGTGGAAGGAGATATTTTTCTATTCTTGCTCTCTGCAATGCCGGGTATTCAGAAATAAATAATTTTACGTCTTCCTCATATTTGTCTTCGACTACTACATCGAATGTGCCCGAAGAAGTACCTATTGTAGCTTGATCTATCAAAGGATAAATGCGACCAGCTCTTATTTCACCATCATTTTTTCTTTCACGCATCACAATGTCAAGATGTCCCAAGTAAATTACAGAATTAGGTCTGATATCCAATTTAAACTTTAACGGTACAATGCCACCTCCGGTTATCAAGGCACTCTGGTAGATAGCCCCCATACTATCGAGATTGAATGTGCCGCTCTCCAATTCAAAGCTCAAGAGATACTCATTGAAGCCTTCTTCCGTGTTTTTTATCCGATTATAACTGCTAGTCTTATAAATGCCATCATATGACCTAGAGCAATCTGCTTGAGATAATGGGCATATATAAGTTGTTACAATATCAAGCTGATATTTCGGTTTGTATTGATTCGAGATTCTGGCGGAAATTAGGGCAATTGATTTTTTTGAAACATCAATGTCAGACTGGCCTTTATTCAGAGCCATGCGATGGCCGGCACAACCGCACGTAGCAAAGATCAAACAAACAATAAGGAACAATCTGTATTTCACCATAACAACCTCCTTAATATTATTAAGCGCATAACGAAAAGTTCACCGGGAGCGTAATCGATCCGGTGAAACTTAAGGTTATGCCTTCTTTTTCTTGTTCCACAGGTAATCGGGAAATTCTTTAGTCAACAAAAGGACCAATCCAACAATCTGTAATATTATTGCCCAGTTCCTCCAACTTACAATTTTCTGATTGAGTTCATCCTGATCTTTTTCAAGTTTAGCTTTTTTGCCCCTCAGATCCTCCCTATATTTATCCGATATCAGCATCGTTTCAAGGATAAGGCTTTTAAGTTTCTCTAAAGCGTCGTTGTCTCCTTCAATAGCTTTTGCGCTGAGACTTTTCAAGTCTTCAGCCTGTTGTTGGCTAATTACGTTCTTCCCTGCAGCGATATGTAGCCTCAAAAGCGCGGAAAGCAACGTCTCAGCAAATCCTCTCTGTGACTTTGTTTCTAGACCGACATTTTGACCTGCGTTAGACCTAACAACTAAGCGCTGCAGAACAGCCAGGTTGACTTGTAACTGGGCCATATCGTAATACTGCTGGGTTTCTTGTAATTGAGATCTAGTTGTCTCCAACTCTTTCTGGGTCCTCAGGAGTGTCTGCTCCGCTTTGAAGGCCATTACGCCTATTATGAAAGTAGAAGACAGAATTAGCATTGTCCCTGCGATCGCGAAGGGCCAAGGACCGTGTAAAGAAGACATTTTCAAATGACTCACCTTTCAAGTTAATCTCAGATTTAGTGCATAATAATTCGGCTCACCGGACCCGCGCTGTTTGCGGGTTCCGTGTGCAGCTGATAGTTGGGAAAAATTAAATCTGGCCCCTTTCTTTGTCCTCTTCATATATTAAGGAGCCATCTCACACAATGTTCTGAAGCCATAATAAAGCTTCGGCACACTTTTTCATCAACCGCAACTGCTGGGCTTCCATATTGGTTGGGCCCACCGTGTGCAATATTGTTTCTGGCTTCATAAAGATTATTGATTGTAGACCACTCTTGATAATGTTCCTTTTTGTATGATTTACCGAAATGATTCTTAAATTTTATATCTAGGTGTCTTGGATAATCCCAGTTTCGTAAAAGTTTTCCCCTCCTACCTTCATCATATCTCTTACCTGGGTTATTTTCACACCATAGTCTCTGAAACGTAATTTCCTTGCATATATCAACTGCTGAGCTTGCTTCCAAAGTCGACTGCCTGATAGCGCCAGATGCTATGAAAAATCTAGCTTCAAGCAAGAGCATCTCATAAACAGGGATCTGTTCTTTATTGATACAAGCAGACGCAATGCAATCCTTCCATATTGATCTTTACCCAAAAAAGTGGA
>DNUI01000158.1 GCA_003508565.1 Syntrophaceae bacterium | reverse complement strand
GGAGCGTGTTCTGGCTTGCATGGAAATAGCAAAGCACCATCTGGCTCCCAATAATTATCTGCATGCGGCTTCCGTCGTCACGTTGGCTGACACGACCTGCGGGTACGCAACCATCATCAACCTTCCCGAAGGCGCGGGAGGCTTCACTACCATCGATTTGACTACCAACTTCCTCGGCACGGCCCGCGAAGGCATCATATTCTGCGAAGGGACTCCCGCCCATATCGGAAGGCGTACAATGGTCTGGGACGCCCACGTGTGGAATGAAAAATCGGGAAGAAACCTCGCGCTTTTCCGCTGCACCCAGATGATCCTGCCGAAACAGCAATAAGCCGCTGCCATTTATTAAGGAGATGAACCACCGGGGTTGCACAAGGACCAGTTGGGTACCTAATCTAAAGGTGGCCTTTCAAAATATTTCTTCCACCTACCCTGTCTACACAGCGGTAGTTGATCAAAGCCTCACGTTTACCATTCGAAATGATGTATAAAAGGGAAGAAAGTGAAAAAGAACAGTTCGGAAATCAAAGAAATCCTTTAATCCACTTTCATCCGGCAAGATCGCAATATCCCCTTCCTCTGATTTTCTAAAATTTGATAGCGATGTATTTTTATACAGGCAGATCTTGCAAGGTAAGACCGGGGAGTGTCCGGGAAGCATCCTTTTCTGTATGATGGGTAGTGGAAGATAGTGGAATAAGAGTGTTATTTTTCAATAAAATGGGGAAAGAATGACTATTGAATGAGATAAAAAACAAAAAGGTTGCAACCATGATAGCCGCAACCCTTCGTATTCATTGGTGCCTAGGGCCGGAGTTGAACCGGCACGATACTAGGTATCGAGGGATTTTAAGTCCCTTGCGTCTACCAATTCCGCCACCCAGGCACACCGTGAAAAATTTCTTATTATTTTTAAAAAAACGTGTCAAGATATTAATTGGATGATATAAAGTACAGTATTTTTAAAAGGGGGTTGCAAAGTGATTGAGGTTGACTGCCTTATCTCCGGCGGCAGGATACTCGTGATGGATGAGAAGGAAACTTTGATTCCACGCGGTACGATTGCAATCAAGGGCGAGAACATCGTTGCGGTCGGGAAAAAGGAAGAGATTGAGAATCTGTATACTTCCAGGGAGATCCTCAGTGTAGAGGATTCCCTGGTAATGCCCGGTCTCGTTAATTGTCACACCCATGCACCCATGACGTATTTCAGAGGCCTGGCTGATGACCTTGAACTTATGGATTGGCTCAACAACTACATATTCCCCGCCGAAGCTGCTTTTGTAAACAGGGAATTTTCCTATATGGGAAGTCTGCTCGCCTGCGCGGAGATGATAAAATCCGGAACAACCACTTTCTGCGATATGTATATATTTGAAGATGAGGTTGCAAAGGCAGCGAAAAAGGCAGGTATGAGGTGCCGTATCGGCGAAGTTCTTTTTGATTTCCCCTCCCCTAACGTGAAAACGCCTGCGGAAGGTCTCAACTACACAGAAATGCTCATTGGCAAATGGGCACACGATCCCCTGGTAAGCATAGTCGTTGAACCTCATTCACTCTATACATGTTCCGAAAGCCTTCTCAAAGAAGCAAAGAAACTTGCCGACAGGTACAGCATCCCTTTAGCCATGCATTACCTGGAAACAAAATCCGAAAGGGAGCAACTGATAAAGGACAAAGGCCGTAACACACCGACATCATATCTGCAAGATATTGATTACCTCAGTGAACGGTTTATCGCATTTCACTGCGTCTGGATGGAAGATTCAGATATACAGATGTTCGCTGATTATGGCAGCAAGATTGTCCACAATCCTGAAAGCAATATGAAACTTGCCTCCGGAGCCGCTCCGGTTCCGAAAATGCTGACCTCTGGAGTTACCGTTGCTCTGGGTACGGATGGCTGTGCCAGTAACAATAACCTAGATATGTTCCAGGAGATGGATACAGCAGCTAAACTGCACAAAGTTGTACACCACGATCCGACGGTTATGGATGCCAGAACTGTTGTCCGCATGGCGACCTGTGATGGCGCAAAGGCATTATGTCTTGATAATACAGTTGGTGCTCTGACACCAGGGATGAAGGCTGATATAATCATCATCAATCTTAATCGGCCTCATCTTACCCCTCTGTACAATGAATATTCCCATATCGTGTATGCCGTCAATGGATCTGATGTTGATACCGTGTTAATCAACGGCAAAGTCATAATGAAAAATCGCACGCTTCTTACCATCGATGAAAATGACATAATCGAGATGGTGAAGGAAACTTCACAAAAGATCAGAAAAAGTCTGAAGATTACGTAACCATGGAAAATATCAGCGACGATATTGTTCTCGATATCTTGATCGAAGGCGGCACTCTTCTGACAATGTCGGATGGTATGGGCGTCATTGACAATCCAATGGTCGGTATCAAAGATGGAAGAATTGCATTTGCCGTACAAAAAAATGATGACGGAGATGCAAGGACATACACCGCTAAAAAAGTCCTGAATGCATCCGGGTCTGTGATCATGCCTGGATTGATAAATACACACACACATTTGCCCATGGTATGTTTCCGGGGACTCGCCGATGATCTTCCCCTTATGGATTGGCTGAATAACCATATTTTTCCGGCAGAGGCACGATTTGTAAACCGCGATATGGTCTATGCCGGTTCCATGCTGGCCATCGCGGAAATGATTCTCTCGGGAACGACAACGTTCTGTGATGCCTATTTTTACGAGAGCAGCGTTGCCCGTGCCGCCGTTGACTCCTGCATGCGCGCCGTCGTCTCCCAGGGATTCATTGATCTGCCTCATCAGAATGACCCGGTAAAAATTGTCGATATAGCAGAGAACTTCATAGATAAATGGCAGGACAAGAATCCGTTGATTATTCCTTCTCTTGCATGCCATTCCCCGTATACATGTTCGACCAAAACACTTGCATGCATAAAAGACATTGCCAGGAAAAAAAACATCTTATACAACATCCATGTATCGGAAACGAAGGAAGAGGTCGCAATCATCAAAGAGCGATTCGGGAAAAATCCTGTCCCGTATCTCCGGGATATCGATATACTGGACGATTTGACATTGGCTGTCCATGCAGTCTGGCTTGATGATGATGAAATAGCAATGCTCCGTGAGAACAATGTGAAGGTATCTCATAACCCGGAAAGCAACATGAAGCTCGCGGCTGGGTGCGCGCATGTTCCTCGTATGATCAAGAAGGGCATTACTGTGGGTCTCGGTACAGATGGATGTGCCAGCAATAATGATCTGGACATGTTCAGGGAGATGGGTTCTGCAGCCAAACTACACAAGGTTATACAGCTGAACCCTACCCTGATGGATGCCAAGACGGTTTTAAGGATGGCCACGATAGCGGGGGCAAAGGCCCTCGGGATTGATGATCAGACAGGCTCCATTGAAGCAGGCAAGTATGCTGATATAATCATCGTTGACATGAAGAAGCCCCATCTCACCCCCCTGTATAACCATTATTCACAACTCGTGTATGCGGCCTCCGGCTCAGATGTCGACACGAGCATTATTGGGGGCAACATTGTGATGCATGAGCGGAAGCTCATACACGTTGATTTACCTTCCATCATGCAAGAAGTGAGAATAATTGCGAAGGCAATTGCAGGTAATTCTTTTTCTGGAGGTTACTAGATGACAAATATGGAAACCCTTATGAAAAAATGTATGGCAGCAGTTACGATTGTGATTTTCTTTTATCCTGTGTGCGTATGGTCAGCTCCTCGTGAAGTTACATTCTTTCCTGATTCCGCACATGTTCATGAAGTTACGAAAGTAAAACTTCAGGCAGAAAATAAGGATTTACGAAAAGCAATTCTGCTTCTGCCCGGGCAGGCTGATCCCGATTCTCTTGTTGCCAGCCTGATGCAGAATGCAAAATTAAAAATTGACGATATGACGTGGCGGCAGGTTGTCCGCCAGGATGACACAAAAATCGCAAATTTCCGTAAACAGCTTGATACACTTAAAAACGAAAAGAAAATACTTCAATCATCAATTCGTGCACTCGATACGCAGGTTCAGTTCTGGCAATTGCAAACCAAAGCAAAGGTAAAGACTGTCGCGGATGCGCACACCCTTTCCACCGCTATCGGTAAAAACATAAAGACATCGTATCAGGACAAGCTAACACAGGAATCCGAACTCGAAAAGCTGGATAAAAAAATCAAGGAAACGCAGGATGAATTAGACCGTGCGGCGGGAAAGAAAGAAACGGCATGGGAGATTAGCATCCTTCTTTCAGGATCTGCACAGGGCGAAGCAAATCTCTCATACACATATTCTCTGTCAGAATGCGGGTGGAAGCCTATGTATCGTTTGGAGGCAAAACCAAAAGATAAAAAAATCAATTTTACATGGGAAGCCGAAATCTGGCAGAGTTCAGGCCAGGACTGGAGCAATGTGAGCATCAATTTAGCCACATTGAAACCGCCAAAAGCTACTTCTCCTGCTGACTTGCCTCCATGGATCGTCAAGCAGCGACCGATGTTTCGATCTGAAGCAGTCCGTAAAAAAACCATGAAGGCAGAAGCATCCGATGACCGTGAAGGTTATTCAGTTTCGGCTGCGGAGGCGCCTCCTGTCCCGAGACAGATAAAGCAAAGTACATATTCGCTCTGGCAGATTGGAAGAAAAAACATCCCTGCCGGAGCACAACAGAAGGTAAAGATACAGGACGAATTGTGGCCATCAGAATTCACTTATTTGACGAGGCCGAGCCAGAACAATCAGGTATTCGTCAGGGCGTCGGTCAAACTGACGGAACAAAAAGAAGTCCCTTCCGGTAACTGCGTATTTGCGATGGACGGTGCGATTTTAGGGAAACGTGAATTCTCCCTTTTCGGAAACGAGGCAATTGTTTTTTTTGGTACTGACCCGCGTATTACAGTAAAAGCGCAGTTGCTTTCTAAGAAATCAGGTGAAAAAACTTTTTTACAAGACAAGCAAATCCACACCTGGGATTGGCAAATTGATGTCCTGAATTCCCGAAGTTTTCCCGTAAGGGTAATGGTAGAAGAGCCAAACCCTCAACCAAGGGATGAAAGGATTGCCGTATCTCTCAAGCATGACCCGGAGCCGGCAGAAAAAAATTTCTCATCGGTAATCTGGAATCTTGATATTACGGGGGGACAAAAAAAATCCATATTCACCTCTGTGAGGATTGAAGCTCCGAAAGACATGGTGCTGGATCTCGGCTGGCGATAATGAGAAAAGCAATGCCAAAAATAACACGTACACCGTCCAAGAAACGAAAGGGTAAAGGTGTACAGACCGAAGAGTTGATGCTCCATTCGGCTGATCCATACCTGAAACCATTTACCTCATCGATTCGGCGCAGATATATGAAAATCAAGGCGATGGAGCAGCGTCTTACGGGCGGACGCATGTCTCTTGCGGATTTTGCCTCCGGTCATGAGTATTTCGGTCTCCATCGTGACGGTGATGAATGGGTTTTTCGTGAATGGGCGCCCAATGCCACGGACATCTTCTTTATCGGAGACTGCAATGGCTGGCGTAAGAAAGAGGAATTTACGCTAAGGCGCATCACGGAAAGCGGCAACTGGGAGCTGCGCCTGCCTGCTGCAAGGCTTGAGCATGGACAGCTTTATAAATTATTAGTACACTGGCCTGGCGGTTACGGTGAGCGGATCCCGGTCTACACCCGCCGCGCGGTGCAGGATCCCCACACAAAGCTTTTTGCCGCCCAGGTATGGTCTCCGAGAGTTGCGTATCAATGGCGCAAGCCTGATTTCAGCCGGTTGCTGAAAGCTCCCATGATCTATGAAGCGCACGTAGGCATGGCACAGTGTGAGGAGAAAATCGGTACCTATACAGAGTTTCGTGAAAAGATCCTTCCCCGCGCTGTTGATGCCGGATACAACACCCTGCAACTCATGGCGATACAGGAACACCCTTACTACGGATCATTCGGATACCATGTCTCAAGTTTTTTTGCGGCATCATCCCGTTTCGGTACACCCGAAGAACTCAAGGAGCTGATTGATTCTGCACACGAAGCGGGTATGGCTGTGATCATGGATATCGTGCACTCCCACGCGGCCCGGAATGAACAAGAAGGCATCAGCCGTTTCGATGGGAGTTTTCACCAATACTTCCACGATGGCACCCGTGGATTCCATTGGGCATGGGATTCACGCTGCTTTGATTACAGCAAGCCGGAAGTTCTCCACTTTCTTCTATCCAACTGCCGATACTGGCTTGATGAATACCGTTTCGACGGATTCCGCTTCGACGGTGTTACAAGCATGCTGTACTTGGACCATGGACTGGAAAAAGTTTTTTCCACATATCACGACTATTTCGGTGACAACATCGATGAGGATGCAGCAGTTTATCTTGCTCTGGCGAACAAAGTAATTCACACTGTATGTCCCAATTCGATAACGATTGCCGAGGATGTGAGCGGGATGCCGGGACTCGCCGCACCGATGGAGAAAGGCGGCTACGGCTTCGACTACCGACTCGCCATGGGTGTACCTGACTACTGGATCAAGCTTGTAAAAGAAATACCCGACGAGCATTGGCCCATGGGTCATCTGTATTACGAACTCACCAATCGCCGTGTCGACGAAAAAACTATCGGATATGCCGAATCCCACGATCAAGCCCTTGTCGGCGACAAGACGCTCATCTTCCGGCTTATCGATGCGGACATGTATACGCACATGAATGTTTTTGACTCCAATCTGCAGGTAGATCGAGGCGTCGCCCTGCATAAGCTCGTCCGCCTCGTCACAATGGCCACCTCCGGAAACGGATACTTGAATTTTATGGGTAACGAATTCGGTCACCCCGAATGGATAGATTTCCCTCGTGAAGGGAATAACTGGTCTTACAAATATGCACGCCGCCAATGGAATCTCCGTGATGACAACAACCTGCGTTACCGATTCCTTGCCGAATTCGATAAGGCTATGATTCACCTGGCATCGGAATACAACCTGCTCGACACACCCGGAGTACAGATAATCTTAGAGCATCAAGAGAATCAGCTCTTGGGCTTTGAGCGTGCCGGTCTGGTTTTTCTTTTCAGCTTCAACCCGGCACAATCGTTCCCGGAATATCCCGTCTACCTCTCCCCGGGGAAATATCAACTGATTCTGGACAGCGATGCAGCGGAATTCGGAGGTCATGAACGCATTCTGCCCGGTCAGCTCTTTTTCACGCGACCGGAACATCATCCTGACGGACACATGCATCATTTCATCACCATCTATTTACCGACCAGGACTGCGTTTGTGTTGAAAAATATTCGCGAAAAATAATAATTTCCATTACCGGTTTTATGAGAGGAGAAACAGTTATGAATATAGCAGGAATTAATGGAGGGATTATCGCATCAGGTAGTGGCACAGACGCAAATGCTGTAATGACTGCGTACAACATAGGTTTTATACCCGAACTCGCAGATCTGCGACTTATAAGTACAAGAGTGGGGGCGGGATGCCTGGTAAAAGCCGAGAATCAGAAAATACAAAGCAGCGTGATCGAATGCAGGAACAAGCAGGAAGTTCCTGATTTCAACCGCAGGTTACACCACTACATCAAAGAGCATCATATTGAATTAATTATTTTAGCGGGATGTGTTTGGGAACTCTATCCCATAGAAGGAGTTTTAATGATCAATATTCATCCGGCAGATACGCATAAACACGGTGGAAGGCACATGTATGGCCTTAAAGTCCATGAACGTGTATTATCAGATATAATGGATAGTATCTACCGTGAGATTAAAAACCCGGAAGATGATTTTGAAACGTGTGTGACTATACATGAGGTGGGTTTTCCCATCGATCAGGGACCAATTATCTTGAAAGCTCCCGTGAAAATACCGCGTGACATAATCACAGGACTGCATAGAGGTTCCTTAATTCTAAAAGACGCCTCCGAAAAACTTCAGAAACATATTTTAGAATATGAATGGATATTACTCCCTGCGGGTGTCAGGGCTGCGGCAAGAAAAATCATGGATGAGAGGCGGCAAGACGAATAAGGATTTATATTCGCGTCAGCATGTTCACAAAAAGGGTACTTTTTATAATTAAACGGTTCCCTTCGACTTGGCTTATTTTATTCTTTGCCATATCTTCCTCTACCCTTTTGACAAATTCACCCAGCCTTTTATCCGCCGGTGTCATTTCCCTTCTTTTATCAAGGATCTGACCTTCTTCTGGATTTTTTCTCAGAAAAGCAATTTTCATTGACACTACAAAATGATTGATAAATTTTTTAGGTTTCTTAATTGAATCACCAGATAAAAACGTAATGCATTGCAAAACATATCCGTGTTCTGTAGTAGTAATAAAATAGCAAGTTTTATTCCACTATCACAACCATATGATATTTCAAGAGTAGTGTTTTTTAAAGGACTTACGGACAAATTTGTTTTGTAAATAACTCCGACACTTTTTCTTTTAAAGTGAAGGCAAGAATTAACATATTTTGGTGATTATATAAAAATATTAAGTTGTTCTACAAATGTTATTAAATTTGTAAAGTATTCCGACAATATGATAATTTTTTGGCAAAACTGATTATTGCGATAGAAAGAACTGAGAACTTTGGTTTTGATTGAAGTATTTCTCTTCTTGACTCACTTGTTTCTCCACCCTGCTTTTACAATTCTTCATCTCTTCCAGTTTGTTAATACGCCAGCGTAACTCGATAAGTTCTTGGACGCTTTCTTCTCTCGTAACCACTTTCATTGTCATTCCGTAAACACCTGATACCCTTTGAGCATCCCTCCATACCCGGACGCTTTTTTTACACCATGGATATCAACAAGTGCAGTAAATTTCAAAAACTTCCCCATAGAGAATTCAATTCCCAGTACCCCATAGACTAGATTGTGGAGATTTACAACGGGGATATGTTCCATGGATAATCCAGGGGAATTTCCTGCGTTACGATAATGTCAATAGATATGATCTCAGGTTGTCTTTTTTATTTTTAAGGTTAAGTTTTTTCCTTATATTTTCCCTGTGAAACTCAACTGTCCCTGGCGATACATTTAACAATTCTGCAATTTCCTTCGACGTCTTCCCCTCTTTAATTAGATTGGCTATTTGAATTTCTTTTGGAGTGAAATTCAGGTATTGTGAGGAGAGTTTGTTTGAAAATGGAGAAATAATATTTATCAGATTTGATTCAAGGATGGTTACATAGGCCGCCTCTTTGTTTTTTAAACGGCTTTTTTTTAATTTTTCTATATACGGCATAGCAAGTTGTTTGAAATTGGCCAATACCTTCTCTTCGAGTTCATCTTTATCCGCTTCCCTCTGTCTCAGGAGAATCTTCAGGGCGGCATTCAGTTCCTCAAGATTATTGGATTTAGCCTTCAAGTCCCGTTCCCGTTTCTTTAATGCTTCCTCTGCCCGCTTTCGATTGGTAATATCGCGAATAGACTCAATAGCGCCTACAACATTACCCTTGCTATCATACAGAGGACCTGCTTTCCCCCAGAGTACACGTCTTTGCCCCTTTAAAGGAACTTCTGCCTCGGACAAAAGGACGTTTCCCTCTTTCTTGATAAAAAGATACTTCTTCTCAATATCTTTATCAGAGATGAACACCAGATCAATCATTATCGGCCTCCGCATCCCATAAAATGGCAGGGCGTATTCATAATCACCCTTTCCCATCATATCGGGCGCCTTGACACCGGTCATATCTTCGATGGCACGGTTCCACGCGATGACTTTTCCATTAGGATCTACAGCAAATGTGGCGTCGGGTAAAAAATCAATAATATCGGATAGTCTTTGTTCTGATTCGCGTAATGCTTCTTCAACGCTCTTGCGCTTCGTAATGTCTAAGAGGGAGATAACGGTCTTCGTTGTCCCCGGTAACATCGCAATCGTCAAAAAGGCATCTCTGATACGACCGCCTTTATCTTGAAACTGAAATTCATAATTCCTCGGCGCTGCATCCGGGTCAGTCATTCTCAAGTTGTGGTACCTTTTCATCCTTTCCAGATCATGCTTTGCGACAAATTCAGTCCAGCTTTTTTTCCCTTGAACCTCCTCCTTGGAATACCCCGACTGCCTCTCAAATTCAGTATTGACCATTGATATGGTAGTATCCTCTTCGACAATTATTGTCGAGGCGGCTGTCGTTTCAAAAATTGTCCGGTACTTAATTTCCGACTCCTGAAGTGCTTCCTGCATTTTTTTGCTGCTGGTAATGTCTTCAACCATTTCAATGGCTGCAATAACATTGCCTTCCATATCCTTAACCGGAGAAGAGATTATCCTGTAGTTCTTTATCTCATCCCCCGCAGATGTCTCTGTAACGGACTCATATACCTGCCCGTTTTGAAGGGTTTTGTGAGTAGGACAATATGAGCAAACTGTTTCCCTCGGAGGATTATTAAAAACCCTGTAACAGATGGGCCTTTTTGTACTATCGATATCCGGATACCATTTTTTCATCTGATTGTTCAGGGTCAGTATTTCCATCTCTGGACTTATCAGAGATATACCAATGCCTATATTTTCGACAAGACTTCGGTATCTCTCTTCCGATGCCTTTAAAGACTTCTCGGTCTGGCTGTATTTTTCTATCACTTCGTTCAGTTGTTCATTCCTTGTTGAGAGTTCGGACGTCCGCTCCATTACCAGCTTTTCTAAACTACTATGTGCCTGCTTGAGCGCCTCCTCGACCTGTGTGCGTTCCTGACGCACGACTGCCTCCTTCAATTCCCGATCAACAGCAGGAATAAGCCTTTTTAAGTTATACTTCATGACACAGTCATGGGCGCCAGCCTTCATGACCTCTATCGCCGTTTCCTCACCTATTTTGCCCGAGACAAGAATGAAAGGAATATCAAGTCCCATTTCCTTTACCAAGGTCAAGGCAGCGACACCACTAAACCCGGGCATCGAATAATCGGAAAGAATGAGATCCCATACATCCCTTTGGAGAGCTTCTTTCATGTCTTCCAGCGAATCCACCCGCTCATAGATCGGGTCATAGCCGCCCTGCGCGAGCATACGGACAGCAAGAAAAGCTTCGCTCTCCGAATCTTCTATAATTAACACACGAATGGATTTACCCATCTTATTGCTCCTTCTTTTACGAAATATACCTCTATTGGGAATTCACAAATGTTTTGATGCCGGCAGGTGTTGAAAAGGCAGTACAAGAACCTTTATGCTAAAAGAGGTTACTACTTTTTAAATTATATTTTACGTAAGAGGCTTGCCCCCGTTCAATTTTTCATAGATTCTGATATACTCGGCAATCATATTTCTCTGATCATATTTTTCCCGGGCTTCCCTCATGATCCGTTTTATTTGTCTTTCTCTCACCTTCGGGGACCTCCTGTGAAAGGTTATGCTCTTGTTCAGCGCGAACCATAAACCGCCGGTGTCATAATCTCGAAAGAGAAAACCATTGCCCACGTCCTGGGGTGAACCGTCTCTTTTGAGGTAGAGCTCCCGAATCTTATCATGATACCCGCCCGTGTCGCGGTTGGTGGCTGTCGCGCCGAAAATATTCCCAATCTGGTCAATCTGACCGCAAGGTTCATAAAGCGAAGCTCCGAAGACATCATTCGCAGCGGCATATCCAAGCAGGGAAATGCCTTCATTGAAGGGTTGATAGGTGATTTTGCCGTGTGATGCAACTGCGATTCTTCCTAAAATGTCGGCATGCGTCCTGTCACCCCCGACGCCATCCGCGACAATGGCAATTTGTGCGTCACTGTTTATTGTTACGAAAGGATGGGCAATGTGCTCAAATAGTTCTACCCCTTTCTGAACCGGGTCAAGACGTGAAGGCCAGAAAAACAATATCGCATCCGGGTCAACCCGGAGCCCTGTCCTTTTCTGAAACTCAACAAGATTTTCTCTTTTTGCTTCTATTACAGGATCATCAGGGCCATATTTCCTCAATAAATATTCACAATTCTCCGGATACATCATATGGGAAGGCGCGTTGATGATGGCCCTGGCCGAATCCTGATAGTACTTTGCCTTGACCTCCTGGCGGACGCTGGGAGGCACAATGGGTCTGTCCAGGAAATAATCATCAACAATCTCCTCTAGAAACCTCTTCCCGACGAAGTTGATGACCGTCGCATTTTTTATGGCAGTGGCCTGACAATCTATGGCCTGCTCTCCTTCATATTCGGACAAAAAGATGTATTCGGCGATGTTTATCAGATTGATTCCCCTCAGGAGATGAACCGGCAAATGTTCGGTGAATACATTATGGACAGTATGCAAAACAGGTATCCCCGTTGCCTTGGCATACGCCGTAATCGCGCCTCCTGCCATCCAGTCATGAGAATGTATGATCATTCTCCCTTCATGTTTTGCCCTGACTTCCTTAATGATATTATTGACAATCAACTTTTGAAATTCCGCTGCAGTCAACAGCACATCCCCGGCATAGGCACTGAGGTTGTCCGCAAAAATGGCAGAACTGACGAGGTGAATCTTTTCCGGATCTATTTTGTACCTGATTTCCCTCCATTGACGTTCATCCATCTGTGATTCACGCTGAAATCGCTTTTTTAAATTCAACGTCACCAGGTGAATATCAATCCCACGTTCGGTAAGCCCTTCGCACAGAGCTGAAATTACTTCTCCCTGGCCGCCGCTCTTGCCGGTGATATACTTTGCCAGTGCTCCCATATCATGGGGCAGCCTTCCCGTTTCCGGTGTGATCATTAAAAGAGCGGTTTTCCCACCATGCTTCAGAATCTCGAACCGTTTTATCAGCAATTGGAGGTCATCGATCTTCCTCGTCAATATTTGCGCAGGCCGTGCTATTGATCCGCCATAAGGGTTAAAATAGAAATGTACCGCGTGATCCTCACCAATGTTCTCATGGAGGAAATATACATGATCAGAGGTTGTTAAATGCCGCCATCTTGTGAGGAGTTCACCCCCGACTCTTTTCACATCCGTTTCCATGCTTTCAATGTCTTTAAAAAGATCGTACTGCGTGGCATTCCCCAGCCAGCCGAAAGTATCTCTCCCTTTATCGGCCCAGGAAGACGTGGACAAATCATGGATATCTACTTCGGGACAATCGGCGTCGTGAAATCGCTCGGCCATCTCCGAGGGATTCGCAACTACAATATTAGGATATTTTGCAAGCGCTTCCGGCAATCTGTTCCAGAAGTTGAATATGCCCTTCTCCTCCCAGATATGTTCACCTATGTGCTCAAAATCATAGCCGAGCAATACAGCTTCACCATCAATTTTCGCGATATGGAATGCATACTCCCTTGGTGAAACGGGGTCATGGGGAAACCTGAACGCAATATCATCACTCAGTTCCCTGTTTCTTGGAATCACGATAAGATTACTTCCCTTTGCCCGAAACACGGCATTTGGAGAAACCGGGCGGTTCCGCGCCATGAACATGTCATCCCTTTTTTCACACAGAATTGTTTGATATCCCATATCGGCGACAATGTCTGCAATCTGGTTGTTATACATCAGCTCCGTGTTTCTAAATGACGTCGGCAGGATACCGAACAGTTCGTGCATCTTTTCCCTATGCAGAGTCACCTGGTCACGAAATTCCTGCTTCTCGGGATCGGCAAAAAGACTGGTAAGCGAATGATAGTATGTTTCATCGAGAAATTCGATTTGTTGATTTTTCCTTCCGCTTTCAATCATTACCTGGAGCACCTTGATTACTTCAGGCCGGTAGAGTTCGGCCTGCTCCAGAAATGTGCCGGACATGCTAAGCGTGATTTTGAATGCGGGGTAGTGTGAGATAAGATCAGTAAACATATGCAAAGCCGGCAGGTAACATTTCTCCGCGACTTTTAAAAATATCTCCCTGTTGCTTTCGTCCCAGAGAAATTTATCTCTATCCGGGTGCAGCCTGAAGGGCTGATGAAGCTGGAAATAGAAAGTGGCTAAAGGCATATGAAAACCCCTTTCTTTATCACTGTGATTCCCGCGGGAGCGGGATTCCATGGATTTGCCTATAACGTATATATATACCCTTTTGAAACGATTGTAAATGCAGAGGATCTATATTGAGGCCTGCGGCTGATTTTGGACTATTCTTTATATTAATCATTCCAGCGACGTTTACCTAAAGTACCGAAGGGCAACAAGAGCGGGAAAAGCAGGAAAATCGCCCACCAGCGCAAGCCCGCTTCCCACACATTACCAAATGACCAAACGGCCCAGACAACAGAAACGCCGAATATTGCATAGACGGGCAACATGAGCTTCCAGTAAGGCGTCATCGGATGTTTCCATGGCGCTGATACAAAAACCACCACCGCTCCCAATCCTGTTAATGCCAATCCTGTGATGCCTTCGATTCCTTTTCCCATCACTACCCACATAATTGACATGAGAAACACCCAGATAAATCCGCCAAACCACCCTACGATCCATCCTGCTTTTTCGCCTCTTCTCTTTGTCATAGATCAACCACCTGATCTGATGTTGCATGTTACATTCAAGTCCGAATGCCATGTGTGCGGAAATGCATCACTCTGCACATTTTAGACATATTTGAAATATGCGAAATGTTTCTATAATTCTCTATTTATTCTTTCACAGGGACCTGTACTATGTTTCTCGAAGATGAGTTGAAAACTCTACATAATCAAAGGTCCGTCCTGTGCCATACCAGTTTGCAAATGACATGAGAACCCTTGCTCCCAATCCCATCCGAGACGCTGCGCCACTTTCGATATGTGCCGTCACCCTCTTAAAACCTCTTTGCGAAGCCACACGCAGGCACTCTTTTTGAGTGGCTACACCCAACCCGAGACGCCGCCAATCCCTATGTATCGCAACAGAGACAATGTAAATGGTTTTACCCTGATCAATGTATGGGTCAGATGTGATCCCCGGAACTTCTGAAAATCCTTCAAGCATATCTGCTGCAAGATACCCTATCACTCTGGAGACCGAAGGGATTCTGAGGACGATAAATATACTTGTGGGAGAATTGATTAGTTTGAGCAGGTCATCTTTGCTGTCACAGAGAGACGATGAAAAACTTTCTTCTTCTATTTCGAAAATATCTTCCTTTAGGTCATCCCACACAGAAGGCGTTACAAATGCAAACTCACCTGTAACTCCATTAGATATTAGTATGTTATCAGATGACAAAATCGAACCTCCGGAAATGAATATGATAATTGCTGCCCTATGATCCACATGTATTTCTATAGCCACAACATGCTCACCATAGTATCTATTCTTGTAGAGTTAAAATATCATGTGTAGCAAATAAAACAAGCCATTTTCATAAGATATTTTAGTGTATTGTCGCGCTGACGGTTATGTCTACGCAATTAAAAATCCGGTAGCGAGTGTATGCTTAACATCAATATTTCTCATATTATAACATCCGCCATGACATATGATAAAAAACCCCATAGACCAAGTTTACCAAAAATGATAGTCAGAGACCATTGCAAAAAAAGAATATTAGGAGGCCTTTGAAAAAGAGGAATTCAAATAGTGCCAACGCGGTAAAGGCTGCAAGGATTGCGAATGTCCCAAGAATTACCTATCCCGAAGCCCTCCCGATCACGGTAAAAAAAGATGCCATCGTCGAGGCCATAAGAAGGCATCGTGTAGTTGTTATCACAGGGGAAACGGGCTCGGGAAAGACAACGCAGATTCCGAAGATGTGTCTCGAAGCCGGCAGGGGAATCTCCGGTATAATCGGCTGCACACAACCAAGAAGGGTAGCCGCGATTACCGTGGCCCATCGGATCGCTGAGGAATTTGGAGAAGAGCTTGGCCGTTCCGTGGGTTACCAGATCCGATTTGAAGACAGATCCGGTGGGAACAACTACATTAAGATTATGACTGATGGGATTCTTCTTAACGAAGCCCAGAATAACCCATCTTTGCGCCAATACGATACTATTATTGTGGATGAAGCCCATGAGAGAAGCCTCAATATCGATTTTGTCCTGGGCATCCTGAGGATGCTCATGAGAAAAAGAAGGGATCTCAAAATCATTATCACGTCGGCAACCATTGATACGGAGAAATTCTCCCGCGCTTTTCATGCACCTGTTATTGAAGTCTCCGGACGCATGTATCCTGTGGAAGTGCGCTTCAAACCCCTGGATCACAAACTTGAAGAAGCAGGAGAGATCACCTATGTTGATGCGGCAGTCACCGCCGTGGAAAAGATCATGGCAGAGAGATCTGGTGGTGATGTACTCGTGTTTATGCCGACAGAACAAGATATTCGTGATACATGCGAACTCATAGAGGCAAATCTGGACTACGAAGCCACTGTTCTTCCTCTGTTTGCCCGCCTCCCCTGGATGGAGCAGCGCCGTGTCTTTCAACCATCGTCTTTGAGAAAGATTGTTGTGGCAACCAATGTGGCCGAAACATCCATTACCATTCCCGGTATCAGATATGTTATCGATACCGGCCTGGCGCGTATTTCCCAATATAACCCCCGTTCCCGTACTACAAGTCTGCCCGTGAGAGCAATTTCAAAAAGCAGCGCTGATCAGAGAAAAGGCCGTTGCGGTCGGGTGCAGAACGGGATTTGTATGCGTTTGTTCGATGCAGGTGATTTCGAAAACCGCCCCTTGTTCACGGAACCGGAAATTCTCAGATCAAACCTGGCGGAGGTCATCCTGAGAATGCTTTCCCTCGGACTGGGAGAAATATCAACGTTTCCCTTCATAGATCCTCCGCACGCGAAGAACATCCGGGACGGTATTGACATCCTCAGGGAACTTGGCGCAATCGAATCATGGAAGCAAGAGACTACTGTAAATTCCCACCTGAGTTTACATCATACTCCGATACGGGGCGGGAATGACGGGCGAAATGGTAATAAAAAAGAAATTTGGCATGACAAGAGTCATACACGGGATACCCTTGATATAGGAAAAAAGGAAACAGTCGCCGCAAGTGAAGAAACTCATTATTCGCTGACGGAAAGAGGAAGGATGATGGCCCGTCTTCCCATCGACCCCCGCATTTCCCGGATGATCATTGAAGCGGAAAAGGAAGGATGTGTGTATGACATTCTTATCATTGCTGCCGCACTCAGTATCCAAGATCCGAGGGAAAGGCCGGTGGAACTCGAGAAAGAGGCAGATAAAATCCATGCCGGCTTTATTGACCCTGCCTCTGATTTCATGACCCTGCTTCGCATCTGGAATCAATACCACGGTTTTTTAAAAACTGTAAAAAGCAAAAACAGGATGAAGAGGTTCTGCCGGGATCATTATCTGTCGTATAGAAGGATGAGAGAGTGGATCGATGTGTATGAGCAGCTCAAAGAGATTCTGAATGAGCAGGGTTTGGGCATCAAGAAAAGAAATGATGTGAATGACAAACACCTTTACGAAGGTATCCATAAATCGATCCTTTCAGGCTATCTTTCCAACATCGCAACAAAAAAAGAAAAGAACATGTATGCCGCCGCCAAAGGAAAAGAAGTGATGATTTTCCCCGGATCCGGGCTTTTCAACAAAGGCGGTCGCTGGATTGTAGCTGCCGAGATGGTTGAAAC
>DNUI01000270.1 GCA_003508565.1 Syntrophaceae bacterium | reverse complement strand
TTTTCAACGGGATCCACATTTTCAGCGATCAGTTTCCCATACACAAGGCTGTAAAGGATTCCGTTTCTGTTCTCCCTGACCCCGCAAATGCCCCTCTTGTCCGGTTCAATTTTACACCGGTGTGCGCAGAGGGTACATTTCACCCGGCTGTTTTCTGCCTTTTCATAGAGCATTGCTTCCCGGATCAATTTCTTATCTCCTTCACGATTCCGGTCGCCGGTCGCCTTCTCCGTGGCTCCATCTCAAAAGGTTCCCGGATGATGTCCTGGAGTGTTCTATACGTAAAGGTTACAGAAAACGAAAGACCCCAAAAAGCGCCAAAGGGGTTTTTCATAATGGGAATTTTCTCTTCTATGCCGGTTGCAAACTGGTACCATGGATAAGGCAGAAAAATCACGCTTCCCCACTGGATACGGACACCCTGGAGCTGGGTTCTGATCATACCGGTTAATTGGCCCATATGGAAAAATCTGGCGTTTCGGTACACGGAGGGGTGGTTGGCGTTCTTATGTTTCCAGATTTTTCCCGCTATGGATAGTCTGTTTATGCCCCCTAGAAAAACCCTGCCGCGGCATACCCTGATTGCTTCTGATATCGCTGTCTGGGGATCGTCCATGAATTCAAGAGCGCTTATTATGCTCACGATATCGAATTCGTTATCGGGGAAGGGGAGGTCTTCCGCGTTTTCTAAATAAAGGTCCCCGCGATTTCCTAATTTTTGTTTCGCCATATCCAGCATGTGGGGTGATGTTTCCACACCTGTGATCTGGCAGCCTTTTTTCATAAAGAGGATGAGGTGCTCGCCTGTTCCGCACCCTACATCCAACACCTTCTCGCCTACCCTGGGTGCAGCGAGATCGAGAATAAGACTTTTTTCCCTCCCGTCGATGTAACGACCGGTAGGTGTTTTCAGCCAATCGTCATATGATTTAGCGATCTCCCTGTCAAAGATCATCAGGTACGCTCCCTCAACCACCAATAGAAGACATATCCGTCATACATTTCTTTCTATGGCCTTCATCACAGGAAATATCATGGTGCAGGGGCTTTTTTACGATTGCCCCTTGAATGAGTTCACTCAGGTCCGCATCACTGCACCCGCCACGGATCGGTCCTTTCAGATCGACTTCCTCGTCCGTGAGAAGGCATGCCCTGAGATGGCCATCCGCCATAAGCCGGAGCCGGTTGCATGCATGGCAGAATTTATGGCTTAAGGGGCTGATAAATCCTATCTCTCCAGCGGCGCCGGCAATTCTGTAAATTTGCGCGGGCCCGTCCATTGAATTCTTTTTGCTACCTACAGGTTCAAGACGGTAATGCCTTTCGATGACTTCCTTGATGAGCATATTCGAGAGATACCGGCCATTATTATCGAGAGCAGCATGACCGATAGTCATTAATTCTATAAATCTGATCTGATAGGGTTTATGGAGGCTGAGGTTTGCAAAATTGACTATTTCATCGTCATTGAACCCTGTTATCGCCACAGTGTTGATTTTTATCGGGGCAAAACCGATTCTGTATACTTCCTCGATTCCCGCAAGCACTTTGCCAAGTTCGCCGCCCCTGGTAATTTGAGCATATTTTGCCGGGTCAAGAGAATCAAGGCTGATATTAATTCTTTTGATGCCTGCAGTGAAAAGTTTCGCAGCAAAAGCCTCTAAAAGTGTTCCGTTTGTTGTCAGGCTGACATCACGGATACCTTCCATGGCGTTGACAGAAGCGACAAAATCGACGACACCGCGCCTTACCAGAGGTTCCCCTCCCGTGATTCGTATTTTACTGATCCCCATAGTTACCGCGACGCCAATGATTCTCAATATTTCTTCATACTTAAGAATATCATCATGGCCGAGAAGTGATACGCCTTCCTTGGGCATACAATATCTGCACCTGAGGTTGCACCTGTCTGTGATGGATACTCTCAGATAGTTAATTTCTCTGTTATATGTATCAAGCATTGGGTGCGCAATCCAGCTTTTGGTTTTCCAGACTTTTTATTGGTTGATTTTGTAACATACTTGTCGGGACATAGCAAGACATTCACTTTTACATTCTCTTTTGCTCTGACCGGTATATCATAAAGCTCTTGACACCGACCGATTTCTCTATTAGAAATCACCTTTCTTTATTAACAGGATGGTGCCGGGACCTCATGAAGGTACCGGTGCGGGGAGAATGTATGAAAAAAATACCTATTACAAAAGCAGGATTCGAGAAACTGAAAAAGGAGCTGGAGTATATAAAAACGGTGTCTTTACCGGAAAACATAAGGGATATTGAAGTAGCAAGGGCACATGGGGATATCACTGAGAATGCGGAATATCAAGCCGCCAAGGAAAGGCAATCCTTTTTACAGGGCAGGATTCAGGAACTCGAAAACAATCTTTCCATGTCATATATTGTAAGTCTCGATGGTGTGACAAGTGAAAAGATTGTTTTTGGATCGACGGTCACTCTGGAGGATATAAACGCAGGTGGTGGGATAACGTATCAGCTTGTGGGACCATTTGAGTCAGATCTGGATGAGAATAAAATTTCCGTGACATCACCCATAGGAAAGGCGCTCATCGGGAAAAGCGTCGGCGATGAAATTACGGTCAAAACGCCGGGGGGTACTCGGGAATTTGAAGTTGTGGATGTTAATATTATAGTAACGAAATAATAACAGCAGATTATTG
>DNUI01000170.1:2665-7053 GCA_003508565.1 Syntrophaceae bacterium | reverse complement strand
AAAGGACTTTCATCGCTGTTCATGACGGCGATACAAATCCGTCGACAAAAAAATAAAGGGTCAATAGAAATCAAGTTTAACACGGCAGAAGAATTAAACCGCCTCGTGACACTACTAATGAATCTTACCGAAAGCAAATAGGGGCATATGTAATACAACTATCAACAGGTGTTGATAACTATGTTTATAAGGTAATATACGTTGGATATTCTCTGGGAAAAAAGTGTTCAAATCATTAAAGAAAAGATCAGTCCTCAAAATTTTGAGACATGGATTAGGCCTATCAAAATATCTTCCATGGAGGGGGACAACATTACTTTCAATGTGCCGAATAAGTTTTTTAAAGACTGGCTTATTGAAAATTATCACGCTGTCATTAAGGAAGCCCTTGCTTCAATAGCAGGCATTGACTTAAAAGTCGATCTTCAGGTTGCCCAGGAAACGAAAAAAAGCCCCGGTTCGAGCCGCCGAGCGGGAGGGGACATTCAGGAAAAAGCGCGGACCCATAAAAAGCCGCCACGTTCAGGAACCCACCAATCACTGAATCAGCATTATTCTTTTGACAGATTTGTCGTCGGCCCATGCAATCAATTTGCTCATGCCGCATCGGTTGCAGTAGCAGAGCAACCGGCCAAGAATTATAATCCACTCTTTATATACGGCGGTGTGGGTTTAGGAAAAACTCACCTGCTTAATGCCATTGGGCTTCATACGCTTACAGTCTTCCCTGATTTAAATGTTGTATATGTATCTGCAGAAGAGTTTATGAATGAATTGATCAACTCGATCCGGTATGACAGGATGCCAAAGTTTAGGGAAAAATATAGAAATATTGACTGTCTTTTGATGGATGATATTCAGTTCGTTGCCGGGAAGGAAAAGACCCAGGAGGAGTTTTTCCATACGTTCAACACCCTGCATGACTCGGGAAAACAAATTGTAGTAACGAGCGATAAATTTCCTAAAGACATTCCGAACATGGAGAACAGGCTGCGGTCCCGGTTCGAGTGGGGCCTTATTGCCGATATTCATCCACCGGAAATCGAGACAAAGATTGCTATTTTAGAAAAAAAGGCACAGGAAAATAAAATGGTTCTTCCACAGAATGTGGCCTACTATGTAGCATCACATGTTGAATCCAATATCAGGGAACTTGAGGGATATCTTATAAGAATATCCGCTTTCTCTTCACTGACAGGTAAAGAAATTGATATGACCCTTACCAAAGAGGTTCTGAAAAAGGTAATCAAGTTGAATGAAAAAGAAGATGTGACAGTTGAGGATATTCTAAAAACAGTTGCCAGTAAGATGAATGTCAAAGTATCAGACATGAAATCACACAAAAAGAATAAAAATCTTGTCTTTTCAAGGCAGATCGCGATGTACCTGTCGAGAAAGATGACCAGTGCTTCCTTCCCTGATATTGGAGAAAAAATCGGTGGTCGTGATCATTCAACCGTCATTTATGCCAACAACAAAATAAAACAACTTGTGGAAGAGGACGCACAATTAAAAAAACTTATCCGGGAAATCGAAGAGTGTATACAAAACAAAGCTTAACAGTTTATGCACAAAGGTTATACACAGATATATGTTTCCCATGTATCCGTGATTACACCAATAAAGAAATTCATCAACAAGAATCACAGTCCCTATTACTATGACTATTAATTTATAACTATATAAAAAAATATTATTATAGAAAGGATATGGCAATGAAATTTACCGTGCAAAGAAATACCTTCCTGGAGGGTATCCAAAAGACGCTCAGTATTGTTGAGAAAAAAACTACCATGCCGATCCTTAACAATATTCTTCTCAAGACGGATAATCATAAAATCAAAATAGTGGCTACAGACAGGGAGATAGGATTAGTTGCGGATTATGATGCGGAAATTATCACGGAAGGTCATGTTACCGTATCCGCAAGAAAACTATATGAAATGATACGGGAAATACAGGGTGATAGTATTCAGTTTGAGTCGAATGAAAGTCACAGAGTGACAGTAACGTGTCAAAAAATAATGTATAAAATTTCCGGTTTGCCCGCAGATGATTTTCCCAGTGTGATTGACGACCGCGGTGACGTTGTTTTTCATACTATGAAAGGACAATTGATTGAGGAGTTAATTAGTAAGACGTCTTTTGCCATGTCTGGTGATGAAATGAGGAAAAATTTGAACGGTGTCCTTTTTGAAACTATTGATGATGGTGGAAAAAAAACATTAAGAATGGTTGCAACGGATGGACATCGCTTGGCTATCGCAAATGCAGATATCGGGGAAGAGTCGTCTTTTACACTCGAAAAGGGAATCATTATTCCTAAAAAAGGGTTGAATGAGATTAAGAGGCTGATTGAAGATGCGCCGGAAGAAGTTTCTCTAGGGGTACGTCAGGGCATGTGTATCGTCAAGACGAACAGCACCATGTTGAGAGTAAGCCTTGTTGATGCGGAATATCCGGACTATAGGAGGGTGGTACCGGCAGAAAAGGGAATTGTCATAAAATTTGAAAAGAATGCACTTCTCCATGCTCTCCGCAGGATGAGTGTGGTATCGAGTGAAAGGTACAGTGGTGTTATTTTCACGTTATCCGATGGAAAAATGATGCTGGAGTCAACAAACCCGGATGTAGGAGAAGCAAAAGAGGAGATTGAGGTAGCCTATCATGATCAAAACATTTCCATGGGCTATAATGTGAAGTACCTGATTGATGCCATAGAAGTTATTGATGAGGAAACAGTCATCTTTGAAATGGGTGTGGGTATGAAACCGGGAGTGATCAAACCTGCAAGCAATGATGAATACGTGTGCATTGTCATGCCATTAAAGGTTCAATAATTGACATCGTATGGAATTCCGGGGTGCTCAGCACCCCGGTGATCTTGGTAATGTGAGGAGAGGGGTAAAAGGAAAAGAAACAATGACAGAACAGTATGGTGCAGATAGTATAAAAGTACTGGAAGGCCTTGAAGCTGTGCGAAAAAGACCTGCCATGTACATAGGCAGCACCGGTAAGGAAGGTCTCCATCACCTGGTATATGAGGTGGTTGATAATAGTGTCGATGAAGCGGCTGCGGGTTACTGCGACACTATCGAAGTGAAGATCAGGGCGGACAACAGCGTAATGGTTGATGATAACGGCCGTGGAATTCCCGTAGGCATGCACAAGGATGAAGGGGTTTCGGCGGCACAGGTGGTGCTTACCAAACTTCATGCCGGAGCAAAATTTTCCAACGAAAGCTATAAAATATCAGGTGGGCTCCATGGTGTAGGTGTTTCCGTCGTCAATGCCCTTTCCTCATACCTTGAACTGGAAGTAAGGCGGGATGGTAAAGTGTACCGGCAGTCTTACTGCAGAGGAGTGCCCACACAGGACCTGGATGAAGTCGGGAAAACGAGAGGGCGGGGGACAAAGATTACCTTCAAGCCCGACCATGAAATATTCGATGATATCGATTTCAGTTTTGATATTCTTTCCAACCGGCTCCGAGAACTTGCCTTTCTGAATAAAGGTGTGAAAATTACCCTGATGGATGAAAGGGACGGCAAAAAAAGCGAATTCTTTTACAAAGGCGGAATTGTCTCATTCGTGGAATATATCAATCGGCACAAAGGGGTTCTGCACAAAAAACCGATCTATTTCGACGGCACTAAGGAAGATTGCCAGGTGGAGGTAGCCCTGCAGTATAATGATACGTATGCCGAAAGCATCTTCTCATATGCCAACAGCATCAATACCACGGAAGGCGGAACACACATGAGCGGTTTCAAATCCGCCCTCACGCGGGTCATCAATAACTATGCTACGAACAACAACCTTATCAAGAACGGGAAAGATGTCATTCGGGGGGAGGACGTACGGGAGGGTCTCTCCTGCGTGATCAGCGTGAAACTGAGAGAACCCCAATTTGAGGGACAGACGAAGACCAAGCTCGGTAACAGCGAGGTCAAAGGCCTGGTTGAAGGGATTGTGTATGAGAAACTGGGAAGCTACCTGGAAGAGAATCCCTCTGTAGCGAAGCAGATACTGGGCAAAGCCCTGGATGCTGCAAGGGCCAGGGATGCGGCGCGGCGCGCGAAGGAACTCACGCGCAGAAAGAGCGCCCTTGAGGTCGGCGCTCTGCCCGGAAAACTTGCCGATTGTCAAGAGCGTGATCCCGCCCTGAGCGAGGTCTATCTCGTGGAAGGCGACAGTGCCGGCGGCTCGGCCAAACAGGGACGGGATAGGAAGAATCAGGCGATTTTGCCCCTCCGCGGCAAGGTGCTCAATGTGGAAAAAGCCCGTTTCGACAAGATGCTGCAGAATGAAGAAATAAAAGTTATCGTTACCGCTCTTGGCGCTGGAATAGGGCGGGAGGAAGGCGATTTCGATGTCAGTAAACTCCG
>DNUI01000170.1:0-2608 GCA_003508565.1 Syntrophaceae bacterium | reverse complement strand
CTCTTTAAGGTAGTGGACAGGAAGAAAGAACTCTATATCCATAACGAAGAGGAGATGAGAAACTACATCCTCGAAAACGGGGTGAACAAGCTTTCCCTCCTGACCGGTAACGGGAACAATATCACGGGAAACCGCCTGCTCAATCTTGTGAAGAAGGTAATGCGGATCGAAACAGTCCTGGATCGTTTTGAAAAAGAGGACAAGAACAGGACGGTCATGCGGGTCATCGCCGGTGACCCAGCCTTTGCCCCGGCCGATTTTCAAAGCGAGGAGTCCCTGCTGAAAGTGGCAAAGCGGACCAGGATGGCTGTCGGGGAAAGGATCGAGAGCTACAGAACAGAACCCGATCCGGAGCACAGTAGCTATAAGCTCGTCCTTGATTACCGGATGAAGGGGCAACTATTCACCACGGTCATCGACCGGGAGATATTCAAGTCACCGAGATTTATAGAAATAAAGGACCTGCTCAACCAGGTAAGCGTCCTGGGAGAGGCACCTTACACCGTGGTCATGGAAGATGAGGAAAAGGGCAGGAAAGAACTCGCCGGCATGACGGCCCTTGTGGAATACGTGACGGCGATGGGCCAGAAAGGTCTCTCGATTCAGCGCTACAAAGGTCTCGGTGAGATGAACCCCGAACAGCTATGGGAGACCACCATGAATCCGGAGAAAAGGACTCTCCTCCAGGTCAGGGTGGATGACCTGGTGGTCGCCGATGAAATTTTCACTACCCTCATGGGAGACCATGTGGAACCCCGCAAAGAATTTATCTACAAAAATGCCCTCTACGCGTCAAATCTGGATGTGTAAAGGGGGGTGATACTTCCCCCGCAAAGGGGCAACCATATCCTGATTTTTTTAGAGCAGAAATAGTATGCTTTGTTAGATGTGTAATGTGTTCGCCCAGGGCTTCGATTTTGATCTGTGAGAACTACAATGCGTGCCGTTAAACTATCGATACTATTTCTGCTGGCCATCTTCATTATTGCTCTGACTGCTTCAAAAAGCTGGACGCAAGAGGGAGCTTCATGCGGGAATCTGGTGATACTGTTTACCCACGATCTTCACTCCTACTTCCTTCCACACCCGGTCGTTGAAAGTGACGGAAGGGTAACGACAGAAGGTGGCTTCGCAAAACTGGCCGCAGCCATACAGCATGAACGTACCCGTCACGGCGACAAGACGCTCCTTGTGGACGCCGGTGATTTTGCGGAGGGGACCCTTTTCCATACAGTTCTTCCCGACAAAGCACTGGAATTCAGGCTTATGGGAAAAATGGGTTACGACGTAACCACCCTGGGGAACCACGATTTTGATTTTTATCCGGAAGGCCTTGCGAAAATGCTTCGTACTGTGAAAGCACGGGGAAAGCCCCATCCTGAGATAGTTGCTTCGAATATCGAATTTAGCAAAGACGGGACAGGAGATGCTGAGCTCAAAAAAGCGTTCTGTGAATTTCCTGTGCACGAATATATCGTTGTCGAGCGGGGTGGCATAAAAATCGGTATTCTCGGCCTTATGGGTAAGGACGCAGAGGAAGTCGCACCGTATGCAAAACCGGTGACCTTTGTCAATCATGTGGAAGCGAGTAAACGTGTGGTCAATATCCTGAGAAAGAATGAAAAGGCAGATATGATTATCTGTCTCTCATACAGCGGTACTCGACCCATAAAGAACATTTCCGAGGATGAAATCCTTGCTGAAAAAGTGCCCGATATCGACGTGATTATCAGTGGCCATACCCACACGATTCTACCGAAGACCCTCATCGTCGGCAAGACAATCATCGTTTCAGCCGGCAGTTACAGTTCATATCTTGGGGTTCTGCAAGTGTCATGTTCCAAAGAAAAGGGCGCTTCGGTGGAATCCTAGAAGCTGGTGAAAATGACGCCCGAATTGCCGGAAGATCCCACAGTAGCTCAAGATATTGAGTCTTTTAAACAAATTGTGGAGCAGGATTATCTGGCTCACTGTCACTACCGTTTTGATCAGGTCTTGGCTGAAGTTGGTTTCAACATGGAACAGCTTTCCTACCTGTATGCCCATCCGGGAGAGACGGGGCTCGGCAATCTAATCACCGATGCCTTTCGTCATGCCATGAAAAAGACGGCGAATACAAAGCTTTGGAAGCAGGCACACTCTATCGCATAGTGATCAATCCGGCATTGGTGAGGTCAAGGAATGGGTTGCCCTTGCCGCGTACCTCGCATCATTCCCGGATTCGGATGGTGACGGCATTCCCAATGTGCCTGAACGCTGTCGTGGCGTGGAAGGCCGTATCGTGCCGTAGGCCTCTTGGAACCCCGTAGCTCTTCTCAGTGGGGGTGGCTGGGTCAAATGGAGCGTCCTGTTCTTGATTCTTGTTTCCTGTGCCATTGTCCTTTTCATAGTGTGGGTCATCGTACAAAAAGTAGATTGCTCTCGCAAATCCGGTAAGAGGGGAGCATAATTTGAGAGTTCGTATTCTTGCATAGGGTTCAAGGAGTCAAGGAATCGACAGATATAACAGATTGCAGTAAAATAATTTTTACTCGAACCCTGGAACCCTCGAATCCTTGGTCCCTAAAAGAAACAACATCGGCGTTTTCCGATGGTAATGTAATACACA
>DNUI01000133.1 GCA_003508565.1 Syntrophaceae bacterium | reverse complement strand
TTGGCGGGCGATCCGCGACTCGAACGCGGGGCCTCTGGTTCCGGAGACCAGCGCTCTATCCACCTGAGCTAATCGCCCGCTTTATGTGAGTTTCACGGCTTTTAAATTTTTCTGAAACGAAGCGGTGTTCATCAGGACGTGCTACATACACTGTATCACACAAATACTCAATATATTTTCCGTATGCAGAAACAATTTTCACCTGCGAAGAGTGAGTTCATCAAGGATTTTCTTAACCGGCCGGCTTCTGTTCATGCAGTAAAAGTGCAAACCGGCGATTTCATTTTTTATCAGATTTGCCACCTGGTTGATCGCATATTCAATTCCATATTTTTCTACTTCTTCCGGGTTCTCTTTGTTTTTTTCTATCTTTTCTGCGAGTTTGTTCGGTATTTGGGCACCGGAAAGAGATACAAGGCGTGTAAATTGGTTGTGGTTTAAAATTGGAAAGATTCCAGGTATGATTGGGACAGAAATTTTTAAAGCTTCCGCACGATCACGGAAATTATAGAAACAGTCATTAAGAAAGAACATTTGCGTGATAATAAAATCAGCACCCGCATCTACCTTGCGCTTCAGATTCATCATATCTGCATGATGGCTGGGGGCTTCACTGTGTTTTTCGGGATACCCGGCAACACCTATCGAAAAATCATCATGCGCTCTAATAAATTCAACGAGCTCATTCGCATATCCAAATCCACCCGCTATCTTCGTGAATATTTTTGTTCCCTCAGGAGGATCACCTCTCAGAGCAAGGATGTTTTCAACATTATGCTCTTTCAGTGCGTCTAAAATGCCCGCAATATCATGCCTTGTGGACTGTACGCAGGTTAAATGTGCGAGAACCTCCATGTGAAATTCGTTTCTGACGGTGGAAGAGATTTCGATTGTCTTCTCTCTTGTACTTCCGCCCGCTCCATACGTTACTGAAATGAAATCTGGCTTTGCCTCCTTCAATTCTTGTATTGTAGTATACAAATTCTCAAGATTCCCTTCTCTCTTGGGAGGAAAAACTTCAAAAGAGAGGGAAAATTTTTTTTGTGTGAAGATGTCTTTGATTCTCATTATATGAATCCAGAATAAGATTAATGTAGTAAATTGTCATCATGAATGGAGATTGTCAATATATTTTCACTATCCTTATTGAAATCATGATATAAATCTGATAGATTTACGGGAATTTTGGAAGATGTAATATGGCGAGGATACAAAAATATTTTATTTGGTCGGTGCTGGTATTATGGCTTTTTTCTCCTAGTCATGCCTTCGCACTCAATAAAATCTTTAATATCAGACATTGGACTGCTCCTGATCATACGAGAGTCGTTATCGATGCGAGCGATGATGTTCCTTATAGGGTGGAGAAATCCGAAAAAAAATTGCTCATCGATTTTAAAGACACAGAAACCTCAGAAGACCTACCGCCAGATATCATTTTAACAAAACCCGGTATTGAAAAAATAGTGGTCATTCCCTTGCCAAACGGTTCGATGAGGGTTGAATTGTCGATTGCTGAAAACGTTGAGACGAAAGTCTTTCATATAGCGAGAATTCAGGATAAGCCGTATCGTATAGTAATTGATATTCAGTTTCCGGATGTAGAAAAACGGGAGGGGCAGGAGAGGGAGCAGGTCAAGGTTCTGGGAAAGGAAAAAATTATTATCATTGATCCCGGGCACGGCGGTGAAGATCCAGGTGCAATAGGGAAACGGGGAACTCAAGAGAAAAAGGTTGTTCTCGACATCAGCAGGAAATTAAAAAATATTTTAAACAAGAAAAAAGGTTACCGCGCCTTTCTTACCAGAAATGGGGACTATTATGTACCATTCAAAAAAAGAATGGCAATTGCGCGAGAATACGGAGCTGATCTGTTTATCAGTATCCATGCGGATGCATTCAGAAGTAGAGGCGCGAGTGGGAGCTCTGTGTATTGTTTATCACTCAGAGGAGCCAGCAGTGAAGCAGCAAAGATCTTGGCACGGAATGAAAATTTGGCCGATATCATCGGAGGATCTCCCAATGGCGAAAGCAGCTACGAGCTGGATCCGATTATCCTGAATATGTTTCAAACCAACACAATCAACTCATCAAAAATCTTTGGCAGTACCGTCCTTAAACACCTTGATAGAGTCAACCATGTAAAATTTACAAGTGTACAGGAAGCCCCTTTCATCGTGCTGAAGCTCCCGGAAATTCCGTCGCTGCTTGTGGAAACGGCCTATATATCGAATCCAAGAGAAGAAAAAATGTTGCGAAATAGTCGCTTTCAAACCGACATCGCGAAGGCGTTGGCAAATTCAATAAGTGAATTTCTGCCGCTGAAACCTGTACGGCCTTCAAGGGCACCTACGGTTGTGTTAACAAAGAGAGAAGATAAAAATATATTACCTGATAAAGAGCAGCGCCCGCATAGAGAAGAGGCTCTCGCTGCCGGGCAGTCACTGCCGCAGGAAACGAAGGTTCAGACGGTTGACGCAGATGCAACAAAGCCGGAAACAACCGTGTATTTAGTGAGAAAAGGCGACACTCTGGAAATGATTGCGTCAAAGCACAATACAAAAATTGTTACCCTACTGAAACTGAACGACATGAAACTTGACGATACTCTCTCTGAAGGGCGTATATTACAAGTGCCGGCG
>DNUI01000106.1 GCA_003508565.1 Syntrophaceae bacterium | reverse complement strand
GATTGCACAAGACCAATCCAGTCTGTATTGAAACCTTTTAATCTGCCGTAACAGTTGACGATGGTGTTTACGGCTCCAATCTCAATCGCATCTTTGTCCACCTCATCAAGATACGCCATAATCGTCGTCTTGAAAGGGATCGTCACGCTGACCCCCCGGATATCCATTCCCCGTATGCCGCTTACGGCGCTTGTTAAATCCTGAATACAGAACGGTAGATACTTCCCGTCAATTTTCATCTTCGCAAATGCTGTTTCATGCATTAACGGTGAGAGACTCTGTTTTACCGGATTACCGAAAATGCCGAATATCAGTGATTCGGAAGGAACGGATACCGTGTTTTCTCCAAGACTGCCGCCACTGATAACTTTCATGACCTCTTCCATCTCCCCGACAGTAAGCTGCCCCGGGGCCGACTCCGCGCTTTGATTCAGAGAGACATAGCTGAGGCAAGAACCGAGAAGAGGTGCCGCTATTCTGCTTGACCTTCCCTGTTCTCCCATGCAGAAGGCGATAATTTTCACTTTTTTATTCAGGGCATAAAAAATCAGTTTGAGAACCGCAAGATTATCTTCCGGACTGTTCGCACAGGTAACAATTTTTACTACATCAGCACCGGCTATATTACAATCTTGGAATGTGCGTGTTAACTTTTTGAAAGACGGCGTCCCCTTAAAATCATGATGCGAAACAATCACCCTGGTTTGATTACCGAGAGCTTTTACCAAAGCGAATAGTTCATTCCTCAATATCTCCGGTGTTTCAACTTCTATATCCACATACTCTGCCCCAAGCCTGATGGCTTGTTTCAGCAAGGCGATTCTCTGCCGTTCTTCTGAAGATTCCTCCCCCGGGATAGGTTCTTTTCTTCTGTTGGTGACTAAGACCTTACCATGCTTCGGGCCTGATCTGCACTTTTCTATCAATGTTCTCATGTCTCCGTCACGTATCAAATCCATTCTCAACTCCAGAAGGTCGGTACGAGGAAGACTTTTTTCTATCTGTACAAGGGCCTCTGCCTGCGTCTTTCCTGTAATAGGTATACAGATCATCGCCCCTCCTCGCCTCTCGGATATGAGCCCAGTATCTTCAAAAATGTGGTTTTTTTTCTTAACCCTTCCATACAATGCTTGATTTCTTCATCATCAACATGACCGGCAAAATCAACAAAGAAAAGGTACTCCCACAATCTCTGTTTGACAGGATACGATTCTATCTTCATCAGGTTGATCTTGCGTTCAGCAAATGGTTCCAATGCATAATATAATGCACCAGGCGTATGTGGCGTTCCGAAAAGAATCGACGTCTTGTCCCTGCCCGTTATTGTGATTTTACCTTCCCCGATAACCAAAAATCGTGTCGTATTTGAAGGATTATCCTCAATACCTTCTGAAAGTATATTCAAGCCGTACGTGGCCGCTGCCAGGCGGCTTCCAATGGCCGCACTATCATTTTCTTTCTGTACACGTTTAGCCGCTGCCGCGGTGCTTTCCGCTTCGACAAGAACGCATTGGGGAAGATTGGCGCGGATCCATCCCTGGCACTGCGCCAGCACCTGGGGGATGGAATAAATCCGCGTGATACCCTCAATCCGCTCCCCTGGAGATAGAAGGCAGTGACTTATCCTGAGGAAAATTTCAGCACGAATCATAAGGGGAGTCAATATTAATCGATCGAGGGTCAGGTTAATTGAACCCTCAAGGGAATTTTCCACAGGCACAACTCCCCATTCAACCTTTCCCTTTTCAACCTCGTCAAAGACATGGAAAATGGTAGTCTGGGGGAAAAAGCTGGTACTCGAACCAAAATAGGACTGGGCAGCCAGATGGCTGAATGTTGCCTCTGGTCCCAGAAAGGCTACTGTGATCGGCTTTTGCAGTGCCCGCGACGCGGAAATGATCTCCCGGAAAATGGCTCTCAGATATTTCTCCGGTAACAATTCCCCATTCACCTTTCCCATGCATTCAAAATTTTTTGCCTCCTCAGCTGCATCATACACATCCAGGCCGTCTTCCGCTTTGATTTTACCTATCTTTACAGATAAATCAGCCCTCTCATTGAGAAGCTTTACTATCTTCCGATCGGTTTCTTTCAGATCATGCCGCAGGAGATCAAGTCGCGTTGATGTCATTTTCTGAGGCCCTCCAATGTTTCCCGTAGTACAGACTCCGGAACCCCACCGTTAATGAATGGCATTCCCATCTTTTTGAGCAGGACAAAGTGGATCGTATTTCCCTCCTTTTTCTTGTCCATCTTCAACCTGGAGAGGATCCCATCAGTGCTCACTGCGGAAGGGATGCGGCGGGAGAGGCCTAACGTTTCCATAAGATTTTCAATCCTGTTACGTTCTTCGCCGGGAAAATCATACAACTTCTCAGAAACTCTCACCGCTGCAGCCATACCCAGAGAAACAGCAGCCCCATGGGAAATTGTATACGCGGATTCCGCTTCAACGGCATGGCCAATGGTATGGCCGAAGTTGAGAATCCGGCGAAGTCCATTATCTCTCTCGTCAATCTCGACGATTCCCTTTTTTATCCGGCAGGAACTTTCAATGATCTTGACAAGGACCCCATAATCCCTCCCCTTGATGTCATTGGCATGTTCTTCCAGAAAATGAAAGAGCTCAACATCCTCAATGATCCCGTATTTAATTACCTCAGCAAGGCCGTTATTGAACTCTGTCTCGGGTAGTGTATCCAGGAACTTTACATCAATAAATACTCCTTTAGGCTGATAAAATGTCCCCAGGAGGTTTTTCCCTTCCCGCAGGTCAATGGCCGTCTTTCCCCCGATGCTGCTATCAACCTGAGCCATAAGGGTAGTGGGCACATTGATGTACGGAACAGATCTCATAAATGTTGAGGCGATAAACCCTGTAATGTCTCCAACAACCCCACCTCCCAGAGCAAGAAGAGCCGAGCTTCTGTCTGCCCCGAGCGCTATCAGCCTCTCCACAATAACAAGGGTTGTGTCGACATTTTTTGAATCCTCTCCGGCGGGAAAGTCGATCATATCCACAGAAATTCCCACATCTTTCAACATGTTCAGCAAGGACTTTCCATAAAGATCTGATACGATAGAATCGGTAATGATTACATAGTGACGGGCGGGCAAGTATTTCGCGATGATCAGCCCAATCCGATCCAGGATATCATACCCGATATATATCTCATAGGAGGAGGATACCCGTTTATCAAGATTGACCTTTATTTTTTTCATTGATCCACCTACGCAATTTTTTTTATAACATTTTCAATTTTGTGCACTTCTTCCATCAATAAATAGAACTTCTCCGGTTTCAGTGATTGACCGCCGTCGGAGACAGCTTTTTCAGGTTCAGGATGAACCTCCACAAGAATTCCATCCGCCCCCACTGCCATTGCCGCTTTGCTTAAGGGAATTACATACTTCCAGTTGCCCGCAGCATGGCTCGGATCAACAATGACGGGAAGATGCGTCAATTCTTTCAAAACGGGCACCGCACTGATGTCAAGGGTATTACGGGTCGCCGTCTCGAAGGTGCGGATGCCCCTTTCACAAAGGATGACGTCGCTGTTACCTGAAGAGAGGATGTATTCCGCGGACATGAGAAGTTCCTCTATGGTGGTCATCATCCCTCGCTTGAGAAGAACCGGTTTCCTTGACTGCCCAAGTTTTTTGAGGAGAGGAAAATTCTGCACATTCCGCGCCCCCACCTGAAGGATGTCGGCATACGCCTCCACCAGATCGACATGCGCCGGATCCATCACCTCCGTGACAACAGGCAGGCCTGTCTTTTCACGGGCCTTTACCAAAAGCTTAAGACCATCCTCTTCCATGCCCTGAAAGCTGTAAGGAGATGTTCTCGGTTTATATGCGCCGCCCCTTAAGATCTGCGCGCCTCCCTTTTTCACGATGTAAGCACTTTCCAGCATCTGTTCTTCGCTTTCCACCGCGCATGGTCCGGCCATGACGATAAACCGGGAACCGCCGATCTCTACATCCGCTACAGTAATCACCGTGTTTTCCTGCCTCGACTCACGGCTTGCCAGCTTGTACGGTTTAAGAATGGGCATCACTTTTTCCACACCGGAAAGGGATTCGGCAAATTTTAAATATTCCTTGCCCCGCTCATCGCCGACTGCCCCGATAATGGTCCGTTCCACTCCCCGGGAAGGATGAGGGTGATATCCCACAGATTCTATCCACCGTGTAACCTTCTCTATCTGTTCGTCTGTTGCCCCTTTTTTCATCACAATGATCACAATTTTCCCCTCCTTAAAAAATCATTAAAACTAAGATCCCGCGAATCAGTACACTCGCTCGGGATCAATTTCTCCACCCTCGTGTTCTGCGGCCATGCCCAAAAAAAAGCCGTGACTAAAATCGCTGCCACGGCCCGAAAAATAAAAAAAAGCCATGGGCAGCTCCCTTCGGTCTCCCCATGGCTTCTATGTTTTATTTAGTTGGTGTTAATTCCTGAGCGATGGGCAGACCAACGGGAAATAAAAATAGCTCCAAAAATAATAGTTATGATTCCCGTGTATATTCATGCTGTCCATCACTTCTCTCAATGTTGAATGCTTTACTGTAGAGCATACAACCATACCCCATAATCATTGTCAAGAAAAAAAATGGTGGTTTGTCAACATTGCCTATTGCAAAAATTATATTGCCGTGTTCTAAATTATGGCGGTCTGGTCATTCC
>DNUI01000038.1 GCA_003508565.1 Syntrophaceae bacterium | reverse complement strand
TGCTTTTTCTGGATCGTTTTGCTGGCCGTAAGTGAGAGGGCACCCATGGTACGCCCGTGGAACGCCCCGAAAAACGCGATATTTAAATCGCGCCGGGTATGAAAGCGGGCCAGTTTGAACGCGGCTTCTACAGCCTCTGCCCCTGAGTTGCCGAAGAACACCTTCTTTTCTCCCGCGCCCGGCACCACAGAGGTCAGTTTTTCCGCAAGAGTGATCTGGGGCGTATAGTAAAAATCGGTCCCTGACATGTGCAAAAGGCGTTCAGCCTGCTCTTTGATAGCCTCTACCACCCGAGGGTGGCAATGACCGGTAGCACACACAGCGATACCCGCGGTGAAGTCCAGAAATACATTGCCGTCCACATCCTCAATCCAGAGACCCCGGGCCTTATCCGCCACGAGCGGGTACACACGCGTGTACGAAGGAGACACATATCTCTTGTCTATTCTGATCAATTCTGAAGCCAGAGGACCCGGAAGCGCTGTCTTCATAACAGGGTATTTCATGGTAACCTCCATTTTCTGTTTTCGCGGGAATGTGTATACTAATTTTCTTTTAGCAGACACTATTTTGCAAGAATAAAATCTGATAAACTCATAAAAAGTCGCTCTCCACCACCTCGCTCCACATTGTGTGGCCATTAATTCATTGACAGACAAGACCTGCATTCGTATACTTCCTTCCCACACAGGCAAATACTTATCAAACGTAGGGGAACATATGAAAAAAACCGTACAGGGAAAAGAAGCCGGTGATCCTGGTCAGGAAGCACCTCCAGGCGGGGTCTGCCTGGAGGATCACGCCTACCCGATTGACTACCTGGGAGGCTCGCAGCTTGTCATAGAAGATGCCGATCTTCTCAGATGGGCGGAGAGTACCGGGGTTTCTCCCCGAAATGCTCAGATCGAAGCCCTCCAGTGCAAAATAATTCCACTCCGCTATGCGAAAAACCTCCGTGCCCTGACTCTTGCCGAACAAAGGAACCTGTGCGAAGGCCGGGTGCTTATATGCGGCTGCGGAGGGATCGGCGGGGTGCTCGTCAACTTGCTTGCACGGGCGGGGGTGGGTACGCTGCGCCTCGTGGATGGAGGCGTTTTTACACCCTCCAACCTCAATCGCCAGTGGTTTTGTGATACACACGCCCTCTCACGCCCCAAGGCGGAAGTGGCCGCAGAGCACGTCCGGACAATTAACCCTCTCATAGAGATCGAGGTGGTGTCCTCTTGCATGGACGAGAATAATGCCGGATCTTTTATCGAGGGGATGGAACTGGTGATGGATACACTTGATACCCCCACGGGGAGTTTTCTTCTGGCAGAAGCGGCAAAGCACATGCGGGTTCCTTTCATTCATGCAACAGCGACCGGATGGTGGGGGCAAATCAGCACATTCCTTCCGGGATCTGTTTTTGACCTCCACGACGTGTACGGGCAGGAAACAGAACGGGATCCTGCATTGGAGATGATGGGCGCCCTCGGACCGGCTCCTTCCGTGATCGGAAGCCTTGCGGCGTTTGAAGCAATCCGCCTTCTTTCGGGAAGAAACTCCGCATACGCTGATCAGCTTCTTTACCTTGATGGTGAGAGCGGGCGAATGGATATCATCCCCCTCGGATAGGGGTTGTCTGCCAAGGTACCGGTCTAATGAACCCTCTTGTACAGACAAATCTTTGTGATCATAAAAAAGAGCGGTGTTTCGAAAACACCGCTCTTTTAGTTTTTGTGTATCTTGGTTAATTCTTCAACTATCCGAGGTAGAAACCGGTCGGGTCAATGCCTCTGAGAACCTTAACTTCTTCCGCCGTCGGCGGAGTGGTCTCTACTACATTGGGGGATACCTTGAGATCCCACGCGCAGGCGGCCTTTATCTTCTCCACTGACTGGCCGGGGAAGAACTCTGCAAGGTACATCTCCTTGGTGTCTTCATCGAACCTGTAGACGCCCATGGTACTGACGACGCAGTCAGGTCCCCCACCGATCATGCCGAGTGCCTCACGTTCTCCGGGGCCACCGAGGAAGCCGGGAGTGGTAATGTATTCACATTTTTCGACGAATTTCTTTTTATCCTGGGGCATAATGGCAAGAACCCTTTTCCCCGAAGTCGCCATGTCGTTAGCGCCGCCGCTTCCGGCAAAGTAGGTGAAGCTTTCCTTCTTGGACCAGTCCCCTGCACCCGTCGAGTTGATGTTGCCGAACTTGTCGATCTGGGCGCCGCCGATGAAGGCAACGTCGACCTCACCGCGCTGCAGTGCCGCCATGGTGGCCAGCATGCCGAATGTCGCGTCGGCATTGGTAAACAGAGCCGGGTCATCTACAGTGATGGCAAGACCCGGAGGAGGTGTCGCCCGGATGGCCCCGCCTTCGGTGAACATAATCATGTTCGGGGCATGGGTGGCAAAGGCATAGGCGGCCACAACAATCGGCAGCCCCACTCCCACGAAGACAACCTCTCCGTCTGAAATTTCTCTGGCGCAGCGGATTGTCATAAGTTCTGTCAGTTTATAGTCAGCCATAATTACTTACCCCCTTTCTTCGCGGCGAGTGCCTCTTCGTAAGCCTTCAGTCTATCATCCGTGTACAAAGGCACACCCTTCCAGCATGCCGGATCATGGTACCCGTAGTCGATGTCCATTTTCGGCTTAAATCCGAGAATGGGTTTCAGCCGATCCAGGCCTTCCTGGCCGAACTTCTCTACATATTTCTTCATGTATGCGGCGTGGTCGGCGCAGCCATAGATCCATTCATCGAGGAAGTGAGGCAGGAGTTCCGCGTGCCGCTCATATTTGCCCTGATACTGGCTGAAGCGGATGTCCAGACCGTAGTAGCCGCGGCTGGCCGAGGGATGAGCGCCATACGGGCAGTGGACAACGGCAAGGGTCTTGAAGTAGGGAACAATCACGCGGTCGGGATCACTTCTGGTTATTTCGGGTTCTACAATCTCTTCAGCTGTAACGATTACGCCCCGCTTTGATCCCATGGCGCCGAACTCGTCGGTGACGCCGCGCGTGCTATACGAAACCACATTCCCGAGACGGTCTGCCTTCTGGGCATGGATGACGGCCACATCGGCACGCCACGCGCGCACAACGGTTTGCTTCTTGCCGGTGAAAGGATCTTCTATTGTCCTGAGGTCTGTGGTATTATGTTTGATCATATCCGTGCCGGTATTCCCCCTGATGGGGATGAAGGGAATGCCCAAGAAACCGGCCATCATGGCGCTCGTCGCGCCGAAGTTGGAGATGTCATATCTCTTGAGATGACCTTTGTTGAAGGCCCGGCGAATGGCATAGGGCGCCTTCACATACCAGTTCATGATCCAGGCAGTGTGAATTTCCGTCACACAGCCGGCTCCCACCAGGAGATCCAGACCACCCACGTCCGTCGATGATTCGATGGTGGTGAGGTGTCTTTTCTTCTGTCTGATGATTTCGTGAGTCAGGGCCATGGGGACCGCAATCTGGAAGCCCCCATAGTAAACCGTATCTCCATCATGGATGAATTTTGCTACCGCTTCTTTGAGCGTCATCCTTTTGTCGATATCTGCCATGTAATCCTCCTTTTCTTGTTAGTAAAGATAAAGTTAAAATGATGCCAACACTTTCTGGAAAGTAGCTCACACCTCCTTCCTAGGCCTCAACAAAGCCCCTCGCAATGCGTCTCTCGTAACAAGGACGGCATAGATAATATACGCGGACATTTCCGCAACCAGTGCCATAGAGCTGTAAGAGAAAAGTGCATTCAGGGCAACTCTGCAACATGCATCTGTTCGCACAAAACCTGAAACTTTCCTCAGGCCGGGCACATTCATCGCATTCATGGGGGAAAATGGGCATGGTTATTCATTCCGTGTATTTTTTGCTGTCACTTACAACAGCCGATGGTATCTTAATAGGGTCAGGCGGGCACTAGCGTAAACAGCCCAAGGCCGAGAAATACAGCATCTCTCGCGCCAGATTCATATGGTCTTCGATATTCCCCTATTCATAAAGGAGGGTTTCTTTCTACCAAAAAATGATCTATTGTGTCAACCATTTTCTGAGCCTAAGGGTTTTTTTTTTGATAAGAAATCCCCGAGATGTCAGGAAAAAAATCCAGCTATTTTTTATTGAAATCTGCGGGAAGATAGTGTAAAGCACATACTGTGAAATTGTAAAACATAGTACATACAAAGCGGCGCTACCCTGAAACATACCAGGTTTCAGGGAATTAACTCTGTGAGATAAAAGTTTCCTTACTATGCAAACGTTGGAAAGGAGCAGATCGTGTATGTGACTTCCGCAGTTCTCATGGATAATGATGGATGAATAGTATCAATAGAGAGCTGCAACAAAGATAGTAATCGACACGTGTGCCGCGTGCTGCGGGGAATGATGGAGAAAGTCCTTCAGGTAACCGCTTCTGCCGGCGTTGACTTGCCTCATTTGTGGCCAAGCTCACGTTCCAACGAAATGCCGCCACTTCCAGAGCATGGCAATCATATCCTGTGTCACCTTAATCTTTTGCCACAAGCATCCGATATACCTTGTACTGAAATATTGTCTCCTCTTTTTTCAGTTCCACAGGGGGTGCGACCCGGAACACACCCCTTCCACAGATGCTATGCTGATCCTGCCGAAGGATGCAGCTGTCCGTTTCCAGGGCGCGGCAATGGGAATTTTGATCCGAGGAAGTCATTGAAGGGAATAAAAGTTTTTAGACCAGTGAGAATTCTTTAAACACACACGATAAGTTACAGGTAAAACAATGCACCAAAAATTCATGGAAACGGGTTGTGAAAATGGCAACCGGAATAAACTGCTGGAAAGATATTTGAAATACCGGCATTACTATGCAGACTTTGATATTTCGGGCTTCGATGGGTATGGGAGGGCCGTATATGCCCCGCTGCTTCCCGTGTTTGACCGCTGGTTTGAAAGGAAGTCTCTGAATGACATTCCCAAGATTATCCCTTTGCTTGAAGATAAACCATTTCTTCATGATCATCCCGATTTCAGAAAAGAAAGAGGGGACGTGATCAACTTTCACATAAAGGTCCTGGCCCTCAGCATGAACGGAATTATACTGGATCAGAACAAGGATGCCGTTTCGAGGCAACAGCTTGGGGACATAGTCTTTGATGTGAGCAGGCATACCAAATCGTACGATTATTCAGAATATCTGTGCTTTATGATCACGGTCAGAATGTTTGTCGATATGGTAAAGGAAAAGTTTTCTCATTTCGGCAGCCCCGTGAAAGAGCTGTCTCTTCATGATTTTGCCAATGAAGCCACGTTACATCCAAAACCACCGCCTACTATCAACATCCTTTGAGATGTATACACCCACACGACGCGACTTTTTCAAAACATACGATCTCTTTAATTGTATTTTGAAAGACCCTGCTTTTTTGTGAATCCGACAGCCGGCGCAGCCTTCTTTACTACTTTGCGGGCCTCTTTGATTCTTTCTTACAACACCATCGCCTTCTTCTTCATCCCCCTCTTTTCTCATTTCTTTCATTTCCTGCCTCCTCATGGGTTTACCGGACTCAATCATTTACTTCCCCGGAGGCTTGCCGTCCTTCGTCGGCCACTCCCCCTTGGCCAGTTTTCCCACTGTTTCTTTACATTCTTCGGGGATCTCGCCACCTCTGCTTGTTCGCTCAACCCATTGAGCGATAGCTTTCGGATCATTGCTCTTTAATGCCCGTTCAAATTGACGGTCGGAGCGTATCTCTTCGTAGACCTGTTTATCCGTTTTACTGCCTATGGCAAACGGAGAAAATATTCGCTCAAGTTTGTCGCTCCCACAATGTGGACAGGAATGAGAAACGGCAGTGAAGCCCTGTTGATATATGCTGATCTTCTGACCGCAAGAACTACACAAAAACTCATAAATCGGCATCTTTTACCTCTCCTTGTCGATCACATGAACGTTACGAAAATAGATTCAATCATCCCCTTTTTCCAAAGGGAGCCGAGGATATTTTTATTTCCTCAGTAAAATCCCTCTCAATTTCCCTTGACAGAATGGACACTGAACAGGTGGTTCATAAGAAGATATGCTCACGGTACATTGAAATGAGAACACCTGCTGTACGAGACAGGCATGAAGGAAATTGCTTTATTAATAGCATCTTATAACGATTTTGCTTCTCTGTGTCAACAGACTTTTACGTTGAATGAGCTTCTATGAACACAAATCCGCAGCTTGTCTGATTTTTTAAAAAAGTGTGGCAAGTCCATTTACCACGGAATATGTATCACTTCCCGTGGTTTCGGATTCAGCGTGTCTTCATTGGCAAAATCACGCAAGGAGAGGTCGGAGACAAGGCTTCCGAAATGGGAAAATGTATCCTTTAGCATCTCTATAAACAATCTTACGGTAATGGAAAAACACACACGGTCGGAATAATCATATGACCGGGTATGCCTGCCCACGTTATAGATGACATCACCAAGGAATTGACTCGAAACGGCATTCCTGTTCTCATCCAGAATAACCCCGTCCAGACTGAGGGCCAGCACTTTTATGTGAAAATCGATCACCTCCCCTCTTTCTTTCCTGAATTCGGGATGATCAGGAAGAGAGAGTTTCTCTCCCAGCAGAGGGGTGATCAGGAAAACATCATCCGTAGCCTTCCTTTGAAACCACCGATCGAACAGCGGAAGGTACGGGGCATATACCGCCTTTCCATACTCACCAAAGCCTGAGAGGTCCAGCCCGGCATAATAGTGCCGGTATTTCAGGTATCTTTCCTCAAGCTTATTACGTCCGACCTGTTCAGAACCTGCGAGTGCGATTTTTTCAAAGTCTGTCACAAGAAAAAACCCCATTGATTTTTTTTTATCCGCACATGAAAGAGCACACCGTAGGGATTCAAGCCCCAAAGCATTCTGCCTCTGACAGAAGGACGCTGCAAGGGCAGTGATATGCCAAGGCGCACGCGCCCCCATACCGAGGGAAGAAGGCCCTTTCTCGGCGCAAACACTTCAGATTGTCTTTTGTAAGAATGTGGAGTGCGTATCCATTAAAACCTCGCTGCAGCTGCCGTTACTATTCTCATGGAGATCCATAAAAGCTGCGCAGGCAACATGAACGTTCTGCTCCATTCCTCAGGTTACGCATTGAAGGAAATAGAAGAGCGCTATAGTTTTTTTACACTCCTTGGAAGACGTCATTCCTTCCACGGCCTGAACCGCGATCTGTCACCGGGCTTCGGCACCGGGACAGGCACACACATTCGCCATCTCTGATCCACGGAGTCAGCCCCCGGTGGATATGCTATGGATAAATTTGTCTCCCTGAATCTTCCCTTGTCTACCCGGGGTTGCATTGATTGACGTCCGGGTCATCGAAGCAGACAGGGCACAGATAAAGGGGATTGATATTCCCGCACCCCGTCCCGTACACGCTGTAGTTTACGCATTCACTGCAGAGAGGAACGCCGCAGCCGCTGCAGATGAAAACCGTCTTCTTCTCCTTACACTGGGAACATACCATGATCGATCCCTCCCGATGATTGTATGTGAGATATTGTAAAAATCGAAAGGCTTTGCCTTACCGGAAGTTCGCGCCATAGTGGCGTGGGATTCGGTTAAACGGATTTCTTCCTGGACTTGAGAACCAGTATTTGTCCATCTGTCGGTCCCAATCCTTGTCCATATTTCAAAAAGCACTCTTCACAGAGATAACACCAGAGATCCGCCTCGGTTTTCGCGTTATATCCGGCTTCCTTTCCGCAGACAAGGCAATTTGGGAATGCATCAACTTCTACTTCATCACACCAATCTTTATACAAATCTTTCATTCTAGTAACGTCCGCAATTTGTACTATATTTCATCAATCCGGAAACATTCTCTCCCAGTTGCATGAAGTATACGGCGCTTCTATGTTTGTGTCAACCGTTTAATGGGATTCAATCTTCACTATCGACGAAACTCACGCGCAGCAGTTTGTATGCAAGAATACCAAAAAATGAGTGGCACGCCACACGGCGTGCCACCACAATTACTAAAAAACTCTTACGCCTCTACGGTCTTACCGAGGAAGTAACGTTCCGGATCAACTTCCGTCACCATCAGTTTCAACTGTTCCTGCGAGGGAACCGCCATGGGCTTTACATCAGGAGAAATAGTCAGTTTCAGTTCACATCTCTCCTGAACCTGCTCAACAGATAGGCTGGGATGGTATTCCAGGAGTACCATTTTGTTCGTATTGCCCACATCGAAGCCGAACAACGCGACATCCGTCACCACCCTGTAGGGGCCTCTGCCGTGAACTCCTGCTTTCCAGCGATAATCTTTCTGGCCATCGCCAAAGCCGAGACTGGTGATGTAGTACACCTTCTCCCGGAATCTGCGCTTTTCCAACGCCATAATGGCGATGATCCTGTCGCTGTTTGCTGCCATGGCTCCGGCGCCGCCGCTTCCGGGGAATCTGACCTTCGGTTTTTCATACTCACCGAAGCAGGTGGAGTTGATATTCCCATATGTATCGATCTCCGCGCCGCCGATGAAGGCGTAATCGGACCAGCCTCTCTGCTGCCCCTCAAACACAGCACACAATCCTTTCACCATACAGGAACGGGTACCCGCCCTGATGTCTCCCACGGAGAGGGGCAACCCCATCCACAGGATGGGGCCGAGGGACCCCCCCTCAAAGATGAGCGATAAGTTCGGCGCCCAAGTGCGCTGGGCAAAAAGCGATGCGAGCATGGGTAACCCGGTCCCCACAAAGACGACCGTTCTGTCCTCCAGACATCTCGCTCCCGTCAGGCAAAGTGTTTCAAATGGACCAGCTTTTATTTTTTCAGTCATTTTATATCCCTCCGAGTATTTATTTCTTCTAATCCAGGATTACTCTCTGTCCCCTGTCAAGATCTCTTGCCTGCGCAAGCCTCTTATAGCCTATCACATTCAGGACATCTTCCCACGTGTCGCACTCATAGAAATATTTGTCGTAGTATGCCTTAAGTGCGTCCTTGTTCCCTTCCTTCCTCAATTTGAGGCCGGTCGCTCTCCACTCACGGAGGAAGTCCATATCGAACCAGTGGTAGCCCCACACGGCACCGGGATACCCTCCATACTTCTGGGGAGTAACGGCATGCACATGCAAAAATGGAATCAGGGTGAGATTTGGATAGTTCCTGATGGCATCGTTGGAGATCAGTTCCTCGCAGGTAATAATACCGGTGGTAGCTGCTCCGAGTATTTCCTCGCAGGTGAGCGTCTGACCGAAGATCCTGCTGTTGCCGTACATGTCTGCCGCCGTCACGTGCGCGATGGCGACATCAGGGTGGCAGGCGGGAAGGTTATACACCATTCTGCCCGTGAAGGGGCACTTTAACATGACGCCCCTGTTGGTCACCTCAAAATCCGCCCCGCCATGGTCCCTCGTCGGGATATAGGGAATTCCCATATACCCGGCCTTGAAGCGCACGGACATACCGTAATTGGTGTAATCATCAACCTCAATCATCCCGCTCTGGACGCAGTGGGTCCACATGGGGCCTGACCCGATGACTTCAAACGCCTGCCAGGCAAGCTCCACCCTCTTCACCGACACCCTGGAGTCGTCCAGCATCATGGCGCCGAGAAGCCACTCGACGCAGAGAGACTGAGACTGGAACGAGAGCGTCAGGTCCGTGGCCTGGATCGTTTTGTTGCAGAGTGCCTCTTTTACGATTGTCCAGACAATGGAAAAGGGACACCGCGTATTTACGAATCCCGCAACGCCCAGGTTGATCCCCGGTCTGATGAACTTCTTCACCGCCTGGCTTTGCGTCATCCTCTTATCATAGAGGAACTTATTTTCTTTTGACTTGATTGCCCTGGCCTCGTCAGGATTGGGTCCCCACCAGGTGTAAGGACGCTCCTTACACTTTACCTCGGATATCTTGTAGATATCGGAATGTAATGCCTTAAGGGGATCAGTTGTTTCGGAGCCCGCAATGCGATGTTTGCTTTTATAGGGTACCTGCCCTTCCACAATATGAACATAGGGCAGCTTATCCTCATCCGCCTTTTGCCCCATATCGATACCCACTTCTTTAAATCTTTTATCTATATCCATACCTTAGCCTCCTTTTACACGATTTTAACACGCATAGAAAATTAAACCGCTTAACAGTGCTTCCTCTCTGCTATAAAAACTTCCACCTCCTTTCACTGTTGTTGTTTTTCGAGAATCACCTAATAAGACAAACATTCCTTCCTGTTGCCGATTATCATTAACAAGAGCGATTCTGCTCCCGGGTCTCACAAGAGGGGCGCCATCCCCGCCTTTCAGGTCTTATCTTTCCTACAGAGTGAATGCCTTGCCGGCACATCCATAAGAGGCGTAGAGTTAACCTGTGTGGTGTACAACCATGTTACGATCGTATCACTTTCGTGATAAGATCCTTAGAGGCATTGACCCGACCGGTTTTTACCCCGTTACTAACATGTGAGGATAGCACCCCACTGGTGGTACCCGAGAACTCATGACATTCTTCACACAAAGATTTGTAACGATGATTATCCAGTAATTTTCATGGTGTTGTTTTTTCACACATGATATGAAGAAGAGTCTCCTTTAAAGTCTCCACTTCCATTGTCTTCCTGCCCAAAAGACGCTCCAGCTCCAGAATCTGCTTCTTCAGATCTTTGACTTCTGACACGGGGACAAAATCTTCACCAGTTCGAACAGCCAACAGGGCTCCTTCCTGGGCGAGCTTGCGCCAACGAAAAATCTGGTTCGGATGGATCCCAAACTTCCGCGCCGCAGCAGAAATGCTCAACCCTTGCTGCTCCGCCTCCTGCACCATTGCTTTCTTCTCCGCTGCAGACCAACGGCGTCTCCTCTTTTTTACACTGGTAATCACTTCAACAGGAACCATAAACACCTTGCCTCTGGTTGTAGTAATATCTGTCCATCTATTCCTACAATTTATTTCCAGATCCAAAGATGTTCGGTCTAAATGGGCGTTACTTCACACCCTTTTTAGTATATCGATATTTTTTAAGATATAAGGATGCTAACTCACCGCGTGTTTGGAAGTGCCGGCATCTTCCGTATAGATAGGCTATGTATTAAGACAAGTACCTGAGGAATGCAATGTTAGGATAATATTGGGTTTATATTGGGTAAATCCCAATACTAAGACGATTAAAAAATATGCGTATATTTAAATAGTTTTAAAAGATTGATTGCTTTCACTGAATACTCTATGGAAAGTGTGAGGCAATGTCCACAAAGTGGGAACTTTGTAAAGTCTCATGACAATGAGATCAGGTAGGCCATAAGAGTTATATTTTTGTCTTTCAAGCCAAGTTTGTTGCGAATATTATTCCTGTGGAAATCGATTGTTGCGGTCGATGAATTTAATATCTGCGCTATTTCTTTCGTCGTTTTTCCCACTCTGATGAGATTGGCTATCTGAACCTCACGAGGTGTGAGATTTGCGTATTTCGAGGTCACATTATTTAAAAAGGGAGAGATGATATCATCAAGATGTGTCTCGATGATATTTATGCAGGCCTTCTGATCCGCATTTAACCGACTATTTTTCAATTTCTCCATATACGGTAGTATGAGCTCTCTTACGTTTGATACAATTTTTTGTTCTATTTGCAGCTTATCTCCTTCTCTTTTCCTCAGAAGAACTTCCAACGCGATATTAAGCTCTTCAAGGTTCCTCGACTTGGCCTCCAGTTCATTCTCATGTTTTTTTAACTCATCCTCCGCACGTTTACGCCTGGTAATGTCACGGGCAATCCCCGCCGTGCCTATAATATTCCCTTTCTCATCATTGATTGGTGTTTTTATTGTTTCGAGCCACATCTCATCTCCGTTTTTACCCACCAGAGGTTCTTCCACTTGTTTTCGGCTACCGCAACCCATAACTCTTCTATCATCTTCTCGGTATTTCTCTGCCAATTTCTCCGGCCAGATATCGAGATCAGTCAGGCCGACAACCTTTTCCGGTATCAGACCACACGCCTTGCCGAAGGCCTCATTCACCGCGATAAATCTGCCCTCCGTGTCCTTTAGCCAGGCCATATCGGGAATGTTGTCGAGAATGGCCTTCTTTTGTAAGTGAATTTCATGCACCGCCTTCTCCGCCCATTTGCGCTTGGTGATATCCATGGCAATCTCCAGCCTTACAATCCGCCCGTCTACCCACTGAATTGCGCGGTACTGGGTCAGAAACCAAATATCCTGCACTGCATGATAGTGTTCGGTAATATTATAAATACCCGTTGGCTCTCCCTTTGACGTCAATAATTCATTACTGGTACAAAAATAACAGGGCCCCGGTTGGTTCTGGATCCTCTGCCAACACTTCATTCCTAAAATATTCCCAAATATATCCCTCATACGTTTATTGATATAAAGGATCTCGTGCGTATTCAAGTCACTGACGTATACAGCCTCATTCAACCCTTCGAGGATGCTGAGCAGTTTCACGTGGGCTTCATGAAGCCTTAACTCAGCAGATACCCGCTCTTTAACTTCATGTTGCATACACACCGTCGTTTTTCTCAGATCAACTGTACGTTCCACCACCATTTTCTCAAGCCGTGCTTTATACTCATTTAGCGCCTTCTCAGCCCTCTTCCGGTCGCTAATATCAGAATACGTCACCACTATCATCCCATCCTGCAGGCTTTCCCCTATTCTCGAAGAGCTCACCAGGCATATAATGTCACGTCCATCTCTATGACGGCAGGAATATTCCCTGCTGTATGTCCGCTGTTTCTCAAGCGCTGGATAGGCATATCGCGCGATCTCTTCGTATTCTTCATCACTCCGGTACAAAATCCGCGTCGTTTCACCTATCAATTCATCCGGTTTCCAACCAAAGACAGATTCCACCGCATGGTTGGCAAAAATGATCCGGCGATTCTTCAAGCCGATAACGGCATGGGGTATTGAATCCAGAATGGATGCTGATATGGCTTTGATTTCAGTGTGACCCTGTTCGAACACACTCTCGTTTTGTTCTCTCATGGCATCTCTCCAAGGTCAGCCACGCTCCCCGCGAGCAATGAAAGGTGTATTTGGTTTCCTGTTGTTTAAATATCCTTCACTTTGTCAAAGATCAAGGTCTTTTTTATTGAACCGTTTATGACCATGGGCGGACATAAGATTGACGCGATGGTTGTCGGCGGGATCGGAGCAGCGGCTCTTATGAAACTCAATGCTGACGGGATTAAAGTGTATAAAGTGATCAAAGAGACAGTAAAAGAAAACCTGGATCTACTGAAAGATGAAAGGCTTCCCGAGCTGACTTTAAAATATACAGGATTGAAAAAACTTCTTGACAAAAGTATCATTTTAATATTTAATGACAATGAAAACCATTAACATAATATGGGAGCCATTCATGAAACAGGAATATGGTAAAGGATACCAGTGGTGCCACAGAAAAATCAAGGGTCATGGCTATCGGATGACTTTGGGCCGGGAGGCAATCCTTGATGTTCTATCGCAGGCTGACGAGCATTTAAGTGCCGAAGATATCTATATGAGGGTGCACAAAATTTATCCCAATATCGGCCTGACATCGATATACAGGACATTAGACATTCTCGATACCATAGGCCTGGTGAATAAATTTGATTTTGGCCACGGCAGGGCCAGGTACGAATTGGCGGAAAGTTCCAGTGGCAAGAATCACCACCACCATCTGGTATGCACAGGTTGTGGCCACATAGTTGATTATACGGATTTTATTGATGAAGAAGTTGCATTATTGAAAAAAACGGAAGAAGGTTTATCCAGGAAATATAAATTTACAATTACAAACCATCTCATTCAGTTCTACGGTGTATGCGAGAGCTGTAGTGAAAGAAAATAGCTAAATTTTTTTCAAATGAAATGATAATGATTACCGTTTACATATTTTTAAAGGATAACACCTTTGTAAATCTTAACGGAAAAGCCCTGAGGAAAAGGGCCAGAGTATGATTCGTGAAGGAGATTCCCTATGCTTCCATATTTAAATATTTCCGGCCAGGGTAAACGCCGGGGCAGAGGAGGCACCGCGGGCGGTTCCAGTAGCCTTGTCAGATGGGCACGAGCAGGATTGATCATCCTGGGCGCGATCGGGACCGTTTTTGGTACACCGTCAAGACCTGAACATTCTCTGGACGAAGATAAAGAAGCACTGAAAATGAAGGCTTCACAACTCAGGAGGAAGCTCGCAGAAATTGAAAGCCGTATAGCGACACTTGAAGGTGAAAACGAACTAACGGTGAGAGAATATAAAGGAAATCATGAATAGCAAAACCCAGATTGCGCTCCAGGGTGGAAATGAGGACGTATATGATTACACAATAGATTTAATTTCTACGGACAATTATTTTTTTCTCTCATGATGAAAATGATTATCATTAACAATCAGAAAGGAGGTGAACAGTATGCCAGGTTTTGATGGAACAGGTCCTGCAGGAATGGGACCTATGACAGGCGGCGGCAGAGGTTTCTGCGCCTCATCCCGCCAAGGTGTGGCGGCTCCTTCCTTCAGGCGCGGGTTTTTCGGTCGAGGCAGCGGTAGAGGACGGAGGAACCGGTTTTTTGCCACGGGCCTTCCCGGATGGCAGAGGGCGGTTTACGGGTTCCCCGCGTTCGGCTGGACAGGCGCTCAGTTTGGCGCGGGATCTTATGGTCCAGCCTGGACAGGTCAAGAGGAAAAAGTAGCTCTTAAGGATCAGGTTGAGTTTCTTAAAGGCCAGCTGAATGAACTTCAGAATCGCATATCCACACTCGAAAAAGAGGAAAGTTGAGGGAACGATGAACATGGAAGTAGAGGGAGTGGGGGTCGATCGTACATCGGCCCTCATCATCACCGGCAGTGTATCGGTGAGTAAATTTATAGTCTGAAAATTTTAAAGATTTCGGAGGATTTGGATGAAGATAGCAATTGCAACTGATGGGGAATATGTAGCAGCCCATTTCGGAAGGTGCCCCGCCTTCACGTTGGTTGACCTAGACGGAAATAACATCACGGCACGTGAAGTCATCGATAACCCGGGACACCAGCCAGGGTTTATTCCGCGTTTTTTATATGACAGAGGCGTTCGGTGCATCATAACGGGTGGTATGGGAGCACGGGCGGTGGAACTGTTCCGTGAGTTGGAAATGGAAGCAATCGCAGGAATAGAGGGTAAGGTAACCGACACGATAGACAAATTAATCAAAGGCACCCTTGTCGGTGGAGAGAGCCTATGTCAGCCCGGAGCGGGGAAAGGATATGGCGTGGAAAAGTCCGTGTGCGACCACCCCCACGAAGATAAATGCGAACATGAATAGGAGAGCCAAGAAATGAAAATATGCATCACCTCGGAAGGAACTACACTGGATTCGAACATTGATCCCCGTTTTGGCAGATGTCGATATTTTATGATTGTCGACACGGATACCATGGAATTCCAGGCCATAGACAATGCCAGCATGCAGGCCTCCGGAGGCGCGGGAATTCAATCGGGCCAATTGATGGCATCAAAAAAGGTCAGGGCGGTTTTGACGGGCAATGTGGGTCCTAATGCCTTTCAGACCCTTCAAGCCGGCGGGATAGAAATATTTACGGGAGTTTCCGGAACGGTCAGGGAAGCCATTGAAAAATATAAAGAAGGGGCATTCAAAAAAACCCAGGGGCCGACGGTCAGTGCAAAAAAAGGAATGTCTTAACAAAAAAAGAAAATAAGGAGGCAATACTATGCCAAACAGAGACGGAACAGGCCCGAGAGGGCAAGGACAAGGAAAAGGACGGGGACAAGGTCAAGGCCAGGGGCAAGGTCAAGGTCAGGGACGAGGAATGGGCAGAGCCAGTGGCGGCGGCGGCCGATCACCCGCATGTGCTACAGGGTACTGTGTGTGTCCAGATTGCGGGTTCAAAAGTGCGCATCAGGTCGGATTCCCATGCAGCAGGCAGAGCTGCCCGGAATGCGGAACACAAATGATTAGAGAGTAGTCAGTTATGATCATTTCCATAGCAAGTGGAAAAGGAGGGACGGGGAAAACGACCATCGCCGTCAACCTGGCATTGTCACTGGAAAATGTCCAGTTTCTTGACTGTGACGTGGAAGAGCCGAACGCGCACCTCTTCTTGAAACCCGTTATTTCCGAGAGAATGTCGGCATACATCCCCATTCCGGAGGTTGCCGAGGAAACATGCGACTGTTGCGGCAGATGCCAGGAAGTCTGCGCTTTTAACAGCATCGCCGTATTGCCGGGTGAAATACGGGAACATGGGAGTGTCCTGATTTTCTCCCATCTCTGTCATGGATGCGGCGCCTGCTCTTTACTGTGTCCCCTGGACGCCATACGTGAAGTCAACAAGGAAATAGGGATCGTAGAAAAAGGCTTTTCCAATGGCATTCAATTCGTCCACGGAAAACTCAACATCGGCGAAGCCATGTCCCCTCCTCTCATCCGGCAGGTCAAGAAGCACGTTGACCCCACAAAAACGGTGATTATCGACGCGCCGCCGGGTACAACATGCCCGGTCATTGAATCGGTAAAAGGGAGCGACTACTGCATCCTTGTGACGGAACCGACGCCTTTCGGTCTAAACGACCTGGTCCTGGCCGTTGAAATGCTGAAAACGATCGGAGTTCCCTTCGGCATCATCCTTAACCGGTACGATATCGGCGATGACTGTGTGGACGTCTATGCGCGGGAAAACAGGATCCCTGTCCTGATGAAGATTCCCTTCGACCGGGAAATCGCGTCGTTATACTCAAAAGGTCTGCCGATTATCGGCTATAAGAGCGAATATGATAGTGAATTTAAAAAACTGCTTATAAAATTGAATCTTAACCCTTAGGGATGTAGTGGATTGTCATGAAACAGATTGTGATCATCAGCGGGAAGGGCGGCACGGGAAAAACAGTGTTGACGGCGTCATTTGCCTCCCTGGCGCACAACAAGGTCATGGTGGATTGCGACGTTGACGCCGCCGATTTACATCTCCTCTTGCATCCTTCCGTGAAGGAGCGTTTCGAATTCAGGAGCGGTCAGACGGCCAGGATAGATAAGGCGCTCTGCGTTGAATGCGGTAAATGTATTGATATGTGCCGGTTCGATGCAATCGGAAAAGACTTCATCATTGATCCGATTGCCTGCGAAGGATGCGGGCTGTGCAGCCGTATCTGCGTATATGAAGCGATTGTGATGGAAGAAAACATATCGGGGGAATGGTTCATCTCCGACACGCGATTCGGCCCTTTCGTGCATGCCAGGCTGGGCATTGCGGAAGACAATTCGGGGAAACTGGTATCAAGGATCAGACAGGCAGCAAAAGAAATAGCAGTACAGGAAAACAAATCTTATATCCTCATCGACGGCCCCCCGGGAATCGGGTGTCCTGTTATTGCTTCGATTACGGACACCGATCTGGCGGTGATAGTCACCGAGCCGACGTTATCCGGGATCCATGATATGCTGAGAATAATCGACACGACGGGGCATTTTCAGATCCCTGTCAAAGTTGTGATCAATAAATATGATTTGAACCTGGAGAATACACGAAAAATCAACGACATATGTGAATCAAGAAATATTGAAATCGTAGGAAGAATTCCCTTCTCGGCAGAGGTGCCCCGATCTCTGGTTCAAGCGGTCCCCTTTGTTGAATACGCAAAGGACGAGGTGACGGCGGAAATAATCTCCATATGGAATACAATGGAGTCCATACTACAGGGAAAAAATTTAACAACTAAAGGAGTACAATAATGGATTGTGGAAAACATGATGGTGAAACACAGGGTTGTCAGGGACAGCACAAGGGACCTGATAAAAAATTGAAGGAATTTACCGAGGACATAGCTCTGGTAAATCGTATGGCTCAGATTAAACACAAGATCATGGTACTTTCTGGGAAGGGCGGTGTCGGCAAGAGTACCGTGGCGGTAAATGTTGCCGTCGCCTTGGCCATGGAAGGGAAAAAGGTAGGAATTCTGGATGTCGATTTTCATGGCCCCAGCATACCCACCCTGCTCAAACTCAACGGTAAGCCTGTGAAAGCGGGCGATGACGGCATTTTGCCTGTAGATTTTGTGGAAGGGATCAAAGTAATGTCCATAGGCTTTTTAATGCAGGAGCAGGATAAGGCCGTGATCTGGAGAGGGCCCATGAAGATAAACGTCATAAAACAGCTTTTGGCGGAGGTGGACTGGGGGTATCTGGATTACCTTGTTCTTGACTTTCCCCCGGGCACGGGGGATGAGCCCCTGTCCGTGGCCCAGCTGATCCCTAACGCCGACGGCGCCATTATCGTAACAACCCCCCAGGATCTATCCCTCATCGATGTGCGAAAATCCATTGATTTTTGCAAGCAGCTGAACGTCCCCGTTTTGGGAGTGATAGAAAACATGAGCGGCTTTGTATGCCCTCACTGCAAGAACGTTGTTGATATCTTCAAGCGGGGGGGCGGAGAAAAAATGGCCGGCGAGATGGGAGTCCCCTTCCTCGGGCGCATTCCAATCGAGCCGCTGATCGTCGAGGCTTCGGATAATGGGAAACCTTTCATCTATCATTACGGGAAAACGCCGGCTGCCAAGGCTTTTGCCGGCGCCATTAAACCAATCTTAGAAATGACAGGTCACTAGAGAGGTCTATTGAAATATGCCGATTTATGAATATGAATGCGGCGTGTGCGGTGGGGTTTCCGAGTTTCTTGAGGGAATGTCGCAGGAGCAATCCGTCAGAAAATGCGGTTTCTGCGGAAGCGAAGATTTAACAAGAATTCTGTCAAGGGGTGTCCAATCCAGAATGGGCCAGTTAACGGGCTCTCAGGGAGGTAAAACCTGCTGCGGGAGAGAGGAACGCTGCGACACACCGCCATGCGCAAAGGGAGTAGCATGTCACAAATAACAGTCTCTGCCACCAGGATTGTTGAGAGTATGAAAAATAGAAATGTTGGGGAATTGAAAGGATGAGTCAAGAAGAGGAAGAAGAAAAAATTACGAAGGAAATGATGAACTTGCTTTTTGAAAAAACAAAGAGCATGTTTTCAGAAAAAGTCATCGATTACGGGACGAACCCGAGGAATTGCGGAACCATGGAAAAGCCGGACGGCTATGCAAAAATAACGGGGCCTTGCGGGGATACGATGGAAATATTTCTCCGGGTGAAAAACGGCAGAATTGAAGACGTCCGATATACGACCGACGGATGTATAACATCCCTTGCTGCCGGTTCGGCAGCCACGGTAATGGCGAAAGGAAAAGAACCGAGGGAATGTATCAGGATCAACCAGAGTTCCATCCTGGAGCATCTGGGCGGGTTGCCGGATGACGCAAAGCATTGCGCGCTCCTTGCCGCCACGACGCTGCACAGGGCGCTGAGAAATTTCGCCATCGGAAAAAAAGATGATCTTCAACAAAAATAGAGGTGAAGACAGAACCGGGAAAATCTTTTACAAGAGGATAACCATGAAAGGGGGTTTTTATGACACGGGGTGACGTATTTATACAATTAATGTCGGAATTGTCCGGCGAACCCAAAAAACTCATAGCTGAAATGCTGGACGTGATAAAAACCTCGATGCCTTCCGAACTGCACAGATTCGATGAAGAAATCTCGGACACCAAAGCCGGATCATTGATTGATGAATTGATGACCGAGAAAGAAGCCATACTTAACTGGTTCCTTGGAGGTTATCATCTATTTCTTTTGTGCAATCGAATGCCCCAGGGTAATGCTTGAATAACAGATCAATTCCTCGCCCATCTTCAGGCAAGACATATTTGTTGTACCCCGCAATTTGCAGGGTAAAAAGGAATAGAATAACGTTTGGGTACCAATGAAACGTGAGCAGGCTCAATTGAGAGTTTTAAAATGGCTGATAATGAAAAGCTGCTGAGTCTAGATCGTATGCAGTCCGGGCAGAGCGGAGTAATAGACAGCATTCAAGGCGGATACGGCCTTGTAAAGCGTCTCAGTACGCTCGGTATCAGACACGATAAGAGAATCACCAAAATCAGCTCAATGTTCATGAGAGGCCCGGTAACCATCGAGATAGACAGGGTCCAGGTTGCCATCGGTTTCGGCATGGCCTCAAGGATAATGGTCAAGATAGACGAATAAAATGAATTTATTGTTAATGGGGAACCCCAATGTCGGTAAAAGCGTCGTCTTTTCCCGTTTGACCGGAGTTCGAGTCATCACTTCCAATTATCCGGGGACCACCGTGGGATTCACGCAGGGACTCATGAAGATAGGGGAAGAGAGCGTCCACATTATCGATGTGCCGGGTATCTACAGCCTTGAGGCCTCCTCTGAAGCTGAGAAGATAGCCTTATTGATTCACGACACCGGAGATAGGATCATCAATGTAGTGAATGCAGCAAATCTGGAAAGGAACCTCTATCTGACACTGCAGCTACTGGAAAAGAATATCCCGGTCGTCGTTGCCCTTAATATGTGGGATGACGCACAGTATCGGGGAATCCACATAGATCTTGAAAAACTCAGGGAATTACTGGGAGTACCTGTAATTCCTACAGTAGCCTTAACCGGTCAGGGAATAAAGGAACTCGTGGAAAACATTCCCGGGGCTGTAGTTCCTGCAAAGTCCACCCGTAATCACCATGAGCGCTGGGTTGAAATCGGGCGGATCATCAAACTGGTTCAGCGCATTTCCCATCGCCATCGCACCATGCTTGAACGGCTTGCTGACGCCAGCGTCAAGCCATTCACCGGCACCGTTCTTGCGGCGGTTGTTCTGACATGTGCCTTCCTGGTTATCCGTTTTATCGGCGAAAGCCTAATCGATCATGTGCTTGATCATTTTTTTAAGACATTCTGGACACCCGTCGTATTGAGTATCAGCAGCTTTTTAGGAGGAGCGGGTGTGCTGCACGATATTGTGGTAGGCCATATATCGGGTGGGGAGATACATTACATTGAGTCCTTTGGACTTTTGACCAGCGGTCTGTATATCCCCCTTGCCATGGTTCTGCCCTACATTTTTTCTTTCTATCTGATGCTTGGCCTCCTTGAAGACACTGGCTATTTGCCAAGATTAGCGGTATTGATGGATACTTTTATGCACCGACTGGGTCTCCATGGATACGCTATCATTCCGACATTGCTTGGTTTTGGCTGTAAAGTCCCTGCTGTTTTGTCCACACGCATTCTAGAAAGCAAAAGAGAACGCTTCATAGCCGCCACACTGATCTCCATTGCCGTGCCTTGCGCCGCCCTGCAGGCTATGATCTTCGGTCTGGTCGGCAGAGAGGGAGGACAGTACGTCGCTGTTGTGTATGGGACTTTATTCAGTGTCTGGATTATTGTAGGAATAATTCTAAACCGAATGGTGAAAGGCTTCAGTCCTGAACTGTTGATTGAAATACCACCTTACCGTCTTCCCACAGGGCGGGCCATTTTACTGAAACTGTGGATGAGGGTTCGTGGTTTTCTCATAGAAGCCGTTCCTATTATTCTGGGCGCCGTTCTGGTCATCAATGTAATGCATGTCCTGGGAGTGTTCAGTGCTGTTGCGAGTTTTACATCCCCCGTGATAACCGGTATCCTGGGGTTACCCTCAGAGGCGGTTACGGGTCTGATTGTCGGCCTCCTCCGCAAAGACGTAGCGCTTGGCATGCTGTCGACTCTATCTATGAGTGCCAAACAGCTTGTGGTAAGCAGCGTGGTTTTAGCAATGTTTTTTCCGTGCATTGCAGTTTTTGTGATGTTATTAAAGGAGCTTGGTGTGAGAAATACGATGAAATCGTCCGGGATCATGATTGCTGCTGTTCTTATTACAGGTGGTATCTTAAATATTATATTATAATGCGGCTGACCAAAATGAACCAGTGCCGGGATTATCGGACTCCCCTATTGCACAAGATACTGAGAAATTTTGCCGTGGGGAAAAAGGTTCATGTTGTTGTCAGTTTCGGCATGGCTTCACGAATCATGGTTGCGCTGGAGGAAAAGCTCAGCGACCAGTAAGGAGGGTGTTTCTTGTTGAATATGAATGTACCGAGAGGTGTTTTTTTGACGAAGGGGGTCGGCATCCATAAAGAAGAGCTGCATTCTTTTGAACTTGCGCTCCGGGACGCCGCCATTGAAAAATGTAACCTGGTTCAGGTATCGAGCATATTGCCGCCGGGTTGTCGCATCGTTCCCAGAAATGAAGGACTTAAAGTATTGAAACCTGGGGCCATTACGTTCTGTGTAATGAGCCGCTGCTCCAGCAACGAACCGCGACGGCTACTGGCGGCATCAATCGGATGTGCTATCCCGGCTGAAAAGAATACCTATGGTTACATCAGTGAGCACCATGCATACGGCCAGACGGAACGGCAGGCGGGAGACTATGCGGAAGACCTCGCCGCCGCCATGCTCGCCTCAACCCTCGGCATCGACTTCAATGTCGATGAAAGCTGGGATGAAAAGAAAGAACTTTTCAAGATCAGTGGCAAGATTGTCGGCACACGAAACATAACCCAGTCAAGCATTGTCAAGAATCAGGGATATACCACGGTTTTGGCCGCGGCGGTGTTTATCTTTTAGACCCATGTTGACTCCGGTGTTGTTTTACTGTGAGGAACCACGTGATAAGGTCTGAAAAATTTTCCTTAAACAACGAGGAGACCATCATGGACGAAAACGCGCTCGTGAAGATCGGCATCAGTGTTGTCCCGGGCACCCATCCGATTCCACAGAAATACTATCTCATGCATCAAAAGCTCCGCACCTGGGACAGTCCTTTCTGGCAGGAAATTACACGTCATGTCCTTTCGGATGAAACGAAACGGCTTGAATATGACTGATCAATTTGTTATTTTTTTTCATCTCATTCAAAAATATACTACAGAAGAGAGGCTATGGTGAAAAACAAAAGGATTGTTGTTGTCGGAGGTTCCGCTGCCGGTCCCAAGGCAGCGGCAAAAGCGAGAAGAATAGATAACAGGGCTGAGGTCATCATCCTGCAGAAGGACTCCGATCTCTCCATGGCTTCCTGCGGCTATCCCTATTACATCGGTGGATTTTTCAACGACAGGAACATGCTTCTTTGCACACCTACAGGTGTGGTCAGGAATCCCCAGTTCTACATCAACGCAAAGGACATCGAGGCGAGGGTAAATACGGAAGTGCTTGCCATCGATCGAAAGACGCGTACTGTTTCATTCAGGAACATGGTGACTGGTGAAACGGGTGAGATGACGTACGACAAATTGATCATTGCCACGGGCTCCGTACCCCGGATGCCCCCTGTTCCCGGCGTCGGTCTTTCAGGTATTACGACCCTGCAATCCATGAAAGACGCCGATTTTCTCAGGAAGGTGAAAGAGGAGGGGAAGATAAAAAGAGCCGTTGTGATCGGCGGGGGACTGATCGGCATCGAGACCTGCGAAGCCCTTCAGCTTGCGGGTATTGAGATTACCGTGATTGAACTGCTGCCGCAACTCCTCACGTTCCTCGACTGGGAACTGGCGAAGCTTGTGGAGAATCATGTGAGGATCAAAGGGGCAAACGTCATCACGGAAAACGGCATTGCCGGGTTCATTGGCGAAGACGGCAGACTAACGGCGGTAAAGCTTCAGAATGGAGCGGAATTGCCCTGTCAACTTGCGGTTGTGGCCGTCGGGGTGAGGCCGAACGTGAAACTGGCCCAGGATGCAGGGCTGAAGATCGGGGAAACAGGGGGGATCCTGGTGGATGAATACATGCAGACGTCCGATCCCGAAATCTATGCCGTGGGAGACTGTGTTGAAACCACGAACCGCATTACCGGCAAGAAGATACATGCTCCTTACGGCGACCTCGCCAATCTCCAGGGACGGGTGGCAGGAGAAAACGCAGCATCCGGAAACTGTGTAACCTTTCCCGGAACGATCCAGACGGGCATCTGCAAGG
>DNUI01000015.1:2135-3102 GCA_003508565.1 Syntrophaceae bacterium | reverse complement strand
TTGTCCCGCAAAGGAGGGGAGTCATATTTCACGTATATAGGAAGGCTCATGAACAGGGCGCGGCAGACGCCTGAGCTGGTACGCGTGAAACTTGCCGATCGTCTCGACAATACCCTGGATTTACACTCTGAATTTTATGATCCCATCGAACATACCGATTTCTTTGGCGCACTGTTTAACATCCTCTACATCAAGCACTACCAGCCACCCGAACCCGAGGTTCAACACCCGATCCGGCATCCCCTTTATGGTGCCTACCGGCTCTATCAGCTTTTTAAGAACGCTGTTTTAGCGTCAATCATCCGCCGGAAGCAATCCATGCATTATGATCCGGCAGCTCAGCCCTTGTTCGAACAGCTCGTGAGGGCGAGCATGGAGGAAGCGCAGCGGGTCATCCTTCACATTTTTGATTATCACCTCAGAGATGCGGACCAACAGCGAACATTACTCATAGATACCATGAATTATTGCCAGGAGGGTGGTACACTTGAGGTAACCAAACCGGGCGCCCGCTCCAGGCTCGATGGCTTGTTTATGAATTACTTTGAATACGGCAGTGTTGAAGAACACAAACAAAAACTGGATCTGCTTTATAAAGACAAACCATTGATGATACAGACTGCGTTAGCCTTTGTGACTATATTTAAAAATTTTCTTCTTGATCCCAATTATTGTATCGAGGGCATTCACGAGAATGGATTTCACCCCCGGGAAAGCTCCTAGGCTGCACTGGCTATTGATCCCCCTTGTTTCAAATAAGAACAGGTTGTGTTTGAATCCGGAAGCGGGCGCATTCCCTGTAATGTGCTGCGGGGCATGCATGTGATGAACCTTAATATTCCTTAGGGATCGAAAATATTCCGAAGTTTGTGGGAGATGGCTTCAATAAATAAGGTTCATCCCCAACGAAATTGGAGATGAACCTTACATGATATACACGTTCATAATTGAAAGCTGATACACCAGT
>DNUI01000015.1:0-2075 GCA_003508565.1 Syntrophaceae bacterium | reverse complement strand
ACCTTCCCATCTTTAACCGCTTCAATCCATTCGATGTAATGATCTTTCTCCATTGGGTGGGGAACACTGCCAACTTTTACCTCGATGCCGTCGCCTGCCTTGTTTACAACGGGAACATGTTTTTCCATAGAGGCATCAACGGTGTTTTCCTTAAAGGCTCTCATCGGTTTTCCGCAGCAGAACATCTGCCCCTGACCTGCATGAAGCATCTCCACAATATGTCCGCACGAATCACACTTGTACACCTGAAATCTCTCTGCCATGCTTAACCTCCTATATTTTAATTATATAAATGAATAATTTTAATGGGATATATGCCGTGTCATGGTGTTTTATTTCAGAACTATTCCAATTCAATGAGAAAATTTTTTTACTCCCTCTTTGTTTCCATTTATATAAAGTCATCTTTTTTCGATAACCCTTTCTTTTCTAAACATTGCGTACAATAACCGTAATACTCAAACCGCATGTCGGTAATACAGAAATCAACATTTTTAATAATTTCATTGGGGTCAAAAAACTTTGGAAAGATGTCGATAATTTTTTTACAATCTTTGCAAATCAAGTGAATATGGGCCTTCGTGTTTCCCTCGTGACGGTTATCCATTTTTTCAAATTCAAGGATGCTGATGATGCCGTTCTTTGCAAACTCATTAAGAGTGTAGTAGATTGTTGATAAACTTATTCCAGCTCTCTTTTTCCTCGCTTCCTCGTATATGATATTCGCGCTTGGATGAAGGAGTGCATTTTCCGCGAAGGCTTCAATGATGGCGAGTCTCTGAGGTGTAAGTTTCAAACCTTTTGCTTTGAGTTTTGTTATTATCGAATCTTTCATATATAATTCGGAATTATTCCGATCTGTAAACTACAGAAAACATTATTTCATGTCAACAGTTTTTTTATCGCTTTCAGTATGCTTAATTTAACAGTATGTTAAAGGGGTGCCCATGTCAACGTTGGAAAGGGCAATAGCTATTGCATGCGAAGCCCATGAAGGTAGTATCGATAAGGCTGGAGCACCTTATATACTGCACCCATTGCGGGTAATGATGCATATGGATTCAAAGCATGAGAGGATTGTCGCAGTCATGCATGACGTTGTTGAAGACAACGAACAATGGACATTGCGCAGACTGCAAGAGGAGGGTTTTGAACAGGATATTGTTGACGCGATAGACGCCCTGACAAAAAGAGATGGAGAAACCTATATGGAGTTCATCAGGCGAGTGTCAAGAAACATTATCGGAAGGAAAGTGAAGATTGCCGATCTGGAAGACAATATGAATATTATGAGAATCGGAAATCTCACGGAGAAGGACACGCAACGGATAGATAAATATCATCGAGCATGGATGGAGCTGCAAAAAGATTTAAATTTTGATTAACTGCTTTATATTATGAATTTTCTTGACATTCATCAGTGAGCGTACTACAGCTTTATCGCATTCACAGCGCTGTTAATAGTTATCAGGGTTCCGTTACTCGTTGGATTCAGGTGTTGTGAAGTATTGAGGTGAAACCTCCATGCTCTCCAGAGTGGTGGTTTTTTTGATGTGCCATGAATCGGAGAGAAGTAACTAAAATATGCGCAGGGTATACCCGGATTGGAGGTAATAAACTAGTATGAAGTTCATGGATCGCTTATTTAATTTCGCAAAAAATGAAAAAAAGATAATTACTTTAGGTCGCAACGAAATTTGCTGGTGTGGCAGCGGAAAGAAATATAAGAAATGTCATTTGGAGGCGGATGAGGAAAAAAGAAGAAGGAAAGCCATGTAAGTAGCCGTATCTGTGACATATGCATTATGTCATCCACGCCCTCTACCCCTTCGGCGCGACATTGCACAATCAAAGCAGGAGAATACGCAAATGGCAATCAGTGATGAACATAAGGAAATTGTCAACTATCTCGAAAAAGCGATTAAAATCGTTGACAAAATGGGGATGCGCATCCTGGAGTTCCAAAAGCATTCCGTGAAAATTATGCTGCCGAAGGAACCGAACCTAAATCACATCGGTACCATATATGCGGGGTCTCTCTTTTCTCTTGCGGATTATGCCGGAGGCGTTCTCTT
>DNUI01000056.1 GCA_003508565.1 Syntrophaceae bacterium | reverse complement strand
TTTGTATGAAAAATTGGTTTGACTTATTTTCTTTTTTTTTGTACAAGATCTTGCTAGCTTTTCTGTGTGCAGTTTGTCATCCATTGTCAAAATCTGTGCACCGTTAACATAGTGGGGGATCCCCCGAATGAATAAGAGGAGGTACTTCATGATGAAACGGCAGATTTTCCTATGGATGGGGCTCTTAGTCCTGTTCATTACACTTGGCCTCAGTCAGGTGGTCTTTGCAAAGGAATACAAAGTCAGGCGTGGCGACACTCTCGCGAAGATTGCGAAAAATAATGGTGTCACTACTCAGGCGTTGATGAACGCCAACGGTCTTACCAGTACCGCCCTCAAACCAAAGCAAGTTCTCGTTGTTCCGAGTAACGGCAAAAAACAAATTGCAAAATCAAAGAAGACACGTTCTCGTACTGCGGAAACCTATGTAGTGAAAAAGGGAGATACGCTTCAAGTAATTGCCAAAAAAACCGGCTACTCAGTAAATCATATCAAAAAAATGAATCGTGTGAACTCAAGATCCTTACAAGCAGGACAAAAAATTGTTCTGTCAAGGCGTGGCCCTGTGAAAGAACTTGCCGTAGTGAGAACGAATGAACTAGACGAATCCGAAGGGGAAGAAGATTTGCTGGGTGCTGATGAAGACGTTGTTCTGAATGATACCCTGTTGGAAATTGAAGAGAATGCAGAATCAAGCGCTGAATTGCTAGGGAAATGGAACAGCCCCGACGAAAGATCACTCTTCATCCGGGTTGCCAAGGGTTTTCTGGGGGCTCCCTATCGTTTCGGAGGATCATCTGTCAGAGGCTTGGATTGTTCCGCATTTGTGAAAAAGGTTTACGAATTTTTTGATGTCAGTCTGCCCAGGACAGCGAAAGAACAATCGCGTGTGGGAATGCGTGTTTCGAGAGATGAGCTGAAGGAAGGAGATCTTGTCTTCTTCAATACAAGACGGGCATATGGCCATGTGGGTATTTATATTGGAAATAATGAATTTGTTCATGCATCATCAGGCCGGGAAAGAATGGTCAGAATAGATACTCTCGATAAACCATACTACAATAAGCGTTTTATAAAAGCAGTGAGAATCAAAGGGTTGGACAGCGGCGTATAAACCCCCTTGACCTCTGCGCCATATCAATATGCTGGAATACAATGGGACATGAGTGTGTCCCATTGTATTTTGCCTTATGTAGTGTCAAACAAATTAGCTATTCAGGGAAAACTACTTTTTTATTGATTTATTCATCTTCTCCCTATATCTTTACCCTGTTAATGCAGGTACTCATAAAAAAACTTTAAGGAGGCAGATATGCAAAAAAAACGCTCACTTTTCGTCATTGTTGTATCGTTTTTCTTTTTAATCAGTGGCTGCGTTACCACGGGAACCTATGAGAAAAAAGTTAAAGAAGCGGACAATCAGGCAAAAGAACTCGCACAGGTCAAGGCAGACAGGGATCAATTGAAAGAAGCATTTGCAAATGCTGCCAGTGAACAGGCAAAACTGAACGAAGAACTCGCGGAGCTGAAAAAGAAGAAGGCCGAGGTACAAACTGAAAGCGATACCTATAAACAACTGATGCAGGAAATGAAGGGCGAGATTGCCAAGGGGCAGGTGACAATTTCAGAACTTAAGGGAAAACTTACCATGGATGTTGTGGACAAAATTCTATTCGCCTCCGGACAGGCAGAAGTGAAGCAGGAAGGATTAGACGTTCTGCAACGGGTCGTTGAGATCCTTAAAAATGTGAAAGATAAGTCGATCCGCGTTGAGGGACACACGGATAACGTAAAAATCAAAGGCAGGCTCGCGAAGCAGTATCCTACCAACTGGGAACTTTCAGCAGCCCGTGCGCTTAATGTTACAAAATATCTGCAGCAGCAGGGGCTTGACCCTGTGCTCTTATCGGCCACGGCTTTTGGTGAATACCAGCCGGTTGCGGGTAATGATACTCCCGAAGGACGGGCGAAGAACCGGAGAATAGCCATTATTCTTCTGCCAAAGGAGTAATGGTAAGAAATATATTATGGGTAAGACGATCACCGAGAAGATTATTGAAGCACACATTATCTCAGGTAGATTTATTCCCGGCACTGAAATAGGTATCAAAATCGATCAGACTCTGACTCAGGATGCCACAGGGACTATGGCTTACCTGCACTTCGAGTCGATGGGTATACCGCGCGTCAGGACAGAGCTCTCGGTGAGCTATATCGATCATAATACCACGCAGATCGGATTTGAAAACGCGGATGACCACAAGTATCTGCAAACCGTGGCACAAAAGTACGGCATATACCTTTCACGGGCAGGAAACGGTATATGCCACCAGGTTCATTTAGAACGCTTTGGGAAACCCGGAAAGACTCTTCTTGGCTCCGACAGCCACACACCTATGGGCGGAGCGCTGGGCATGCTGGCTATCGGAGCCGGCGGCCTCGATGTCGCGTTAGCAATGGCAGGGGAACCTTTCTACCTCAGCAGTCCAAGGATTATCAAAATCAACCTCATCGGCACCCTTCCCCCCTGGGTCTCTGCAAAAGATATCATCCTGAAAGTTCTCAATATCTTCACGACAAAAGGAAATGTCGGATGTGTCTTTGAATACGGCGGCGAAGGCCTGGCGAGTCTCTCTGTACCGGAAAGGGCAACCATCAGCAATATGGGAGCGGAATGCGGTGTCACGACCTCTGTGTTTCCGAGCGATGAGATGACAAGGATTTTTTTGAAGGCCCAGGAACGGGCGGAGGATTGGAAGGAAATTGCTGCCGACGAAGACGCAATATATGAACGTATCGTTGACATCAATCTCTCCGAACTGGTTCCTCTCACGGCAAAGCCGCACAGCCCCGAGAATATCAGCCCCGTAAGAAACGTTGGGGAAATTGAGGTGAACCAGGTCTGTATAGGAAGCTGTACGAATTCATCGTATAAAGACCTGGTGACGGTCGCAAAAATGTTAAAAGGTAGAGTGGCTCACCCGGGAGTGAGTTTTATAATCGCCCCGGGATCAAAGCAGGTACTCGAAAATTTGGCTATAGATGGTTTTCTTGCCGATCTCATCCGGGCGGGGGCAAGAATTATGGAAAGTGCATGCGGGTTCTGTATCGGAAACAGTCAAAGTCCCCAAACAAAAGCCATATCTCTCAGAACATCGAACAGGAATTTTCTGGGAAGATCGGGTACGGTGGATGCGGAAATCTATCTCGTCAGTCCGGAGACCGCCGCGGCTGCGGTCATTACGGGCAGGTTCACTGATCCCCGTGACCTGAAGATGAACTACCCCGAAGTAACAATGCCCGAGCGCTTTCATGTCGACGACAGTATGATCATAAAACCTGAGGATACAAGGGACCCCTCCGCCATCGAAATTTACAGAGGTCCCAATATCGGCGATCCCCCGGTGAATGAGGCCTTTCCTGAAAGGATTAGGGGCGAGGTCACTATTAAAGTCGGAGATAAAATCACTACCGATGATATCGTCCCTGCCGGTAAGCGGATGAAATACAGATCAAATATCCCCAAATACTCAAAATACTTCTTCGAACTCATCGACAAACACTTTTACAAACGAGCAA
>DNUI01000022.1 GCA_003508565.1 Syntrophaceae bacterium | reverse complement strand
TCGCCGATTTTTCTCCCGCGGTCATCAAGGATATCGAATCCGTGGAGCAGTATGTTCTGTTCCCATGCCTTGGTCTGCATATTTTGCACCAGTTCTTTCATACTTTGGGAACTGAGATCCCTTCTTTTCCACAAGTCCGATTCCAGGGTCCACGCCTTGTCGATTCCCATAATAGCGTTTGGATATGTATCGGAACCGCTGATGTCATAATTTAGATTAGGGTCAACGCTGAAACATTCGTAGGCTGCGGTAACGTCTCGGCTTGGACTTATTTTTCCATAACGCCCGCCAGCTCGCCATATAACTATTGTAATTAACGCAATAGTTATAATCCCTACAGCAATTAATATTTGTATATTCATGTCGGCTTTCACTGGTTGCATGAACGCATCATAGTGAAGATAAAAAAATTGTACGTAATGGTATCCATTTGTTCTGATGTGTCATCCCGTACCCTTTAATAACATAGTAAGGGGCTGAAGAAATTTTCCCCTCATACCGGTTCTCGTGTATCAGTCAAACGATAAAATGCTTCTCAGCTATAAAATGGTAAAATGCCCGCACTCGTTAATCCCTGTCGTATCCCCTGCCTTTATCCTGTTTCCGGTCTTTATCATGACCCTTGCCTTTATCATATTTCCAATCTTTATCATGGCCCTTACCTTTATCATGTCTATAATCCTTGTCGTATACCCTACCTCGTTCATCTCTCCAGTCTCTTTCGTCACTCCTGCTTTTATACTTGACTTCTCTTGGGTAATGATCTCTCGGAAGATCTATCCAAGGCCCGCCTTTTGACTGTGAGTAATACCATCGGTCATTATAGTGATAATAGTGATAGCCACCGTGGACATAGTATGGATCATATAATTCCACAGATAATGGCAGGGGCGGCGCAATGGCGACGCTTGCCCCATGAGGTCCCACGGACGCAGCGCATGACACGCACACAAAGGCCGCAAAGATTATGGTAAACACTATTTTTTTTATCTTGTCCTCCATTTTCAAGATTTTGTAGTTCATAATTACTATCTATGCGTATCCCTGTCAAGGAATCAAGAAAAGGGGGGAAAAGCAGAAAAGGGGACAGGCTACTTTTTTTGGTGATGGGATAACTGGTGTAGATGGGATAGCTTATGTATGCCGAGGATCGCGAGGGGATTAGGGGATAGTTGTGTTTATCATGTGCTAAACCGTGGCAATGGTCGGAGCGAGGTATTTCATGGTTCAGGAGATTACGAAGCATTTCTTGAGATAGTGGAGGAGGCAAAGGATCGTTATGCTGTGAGGATATTGGCATACCGTGTAATGCCGAATCATTTTCATATGGTTTTGATACCTGAAAGAGGTGTGGATTTGAGCAAGTGGATGCAGTGGGTTATGACGAGTCATGTCAGGAAGTATCACCGGCAATATGGGAGTAGTGGTCATGTATGGCAGGGGAGATACAAGAGCTTTCTGATACAGAGTGACAGTCATCTCTTAACAGTATTGCGGTATATAGAAGGGAATCCTGTAAGGGCGCGGCTTGTAGATTCAGCAAAGGCATGGAGATGTTCGTCACACCGTGAGAATGCGGGAATTACAGAGAAGGCGCTTGTGGATGAACTGCCCCTGGGACTTCCGAAGGAATGGAGCAGATATGTTGACGAACCAATGACAGAGTGTGAGATGGAAGGATTGAGGAGAAGTGTGAACAGGCAGGCGCCATACGGTGAGAGTGTATGGCAAAGGATGGTCTGTGCTGCATTAGGTTTGGAATCGACGATGCGACGACGGGGAAGGCCGGGCAAAAGTGAAAAGGAACAGGAAAAGTAGCCTGTCCCCTTTTCCTCACCTTTTCACCTATGTGGGTATCATAGAGCTAAGTGGCTGAATATTATGCCGATTTATCCCTTTAGTGTCTGATATGCGCTTGACAGCAACTGGCAATAACTGTATACTACACAATAGATTTATAAATAGTTGGTCGAGCTTTGCATAGAGAGGAAAGAGGTGCACTTGATGGAAGAAAAACAGGCGATGTTTTGACCATTGAAGAGTTTGCCGCCTATTCGAAGATACCGAAGTCGACCGTTACAAGCCTTTGAGAGAAGGTACTATTTCCTGTGAGAAGGGTGGTCGTCATTGGCGTTTCCGGAAAATGGCATTGAGCATTGGCTCGAGGAGCTGCCTGCAGCAGCAGGCACGACGAGGGAAGGAACGCACGCTGGCAAACCTGGTTCGGGAGGAGATTGGTAACGACGCGACCTCAAACCGATACGATCATGCGAAGATTCGGCGAGGAAAACCAGTTTTTCCGGACATACCGGGTGGCACATCCAATGCCTTTCTGAGTCGCATTCATGAATGCGGGGAAAAGTGGATTGTGCTTGTCGATACGAACAATGAACCGAAAATGGTGCTGAATTCCGACGAATTCATCCGGGCCGCCCTGTTCAATCACGAACGGTTCAGTCCCTATCGGCACTGCCACCGTCCCGTCATTGTCACAAACGGGCAGGCGACGATCGGCGACGTTATCGTACGCCTCAGGGTCAATCCCGAACATTGTCAGGATGATGTGGTGTATCACGATGTCATCCTGTTCTGGAACGAAACCCGGCGAATCATTACCGGTGGCGATATCCTCGGAAGGCTATTGCGGGGCATTGTGCAAAACCCTGTGCTTAAGCAGGGTGTAGCTTGAAATTCTAAGGAGTTGGACCGGAACGTCCGCATGGAATCCGGCGTTTCTGGGAATAGAGAGAAAGAATGCCATGGAGCAGGAAAAGTGTTTCTC
>DNUI01000196.1 GCA_003508565.1 Syntrophaceae bacterium | reverse complement strand
ATGTCCAGAAACTCTGTGAAACACACCTGGCAGGCCGCTACGAACTCAAGGTGATAGACATGTACCAGCAGCCAAAGCTGGCCCAGGGAGAGCAGATTATTGCCACCCCAACGCTCATCAAGAAACTCCCCCTGCCACTCCGGAAGCTCATCGGCGATATGTCGGATACGGAAAGGTTTCTTGTAGGCATCGATCTGAAACACAAGAATTCATGAGTACGAATCAATGAACAAATCGTATAGAACACGCCAGCAACTTTTGGATGAGTTGCAGAAACGCACATCGCGGATGATGGAAGCTGAGGAAACTCTGCGCGCTATCCGCAGCGGTGAAGTGGATGGTCTGGTGGTCTCAACGGAGGAAGGAGACCGGGTCTTTACATTATCCGGCGCCGATCATCCTTACAGGATCATGGTCGAAACCATGAACGAAGGGGCCGTCACCCTGGCCTCCGACGGAACGATCCTTTTCTGTAACCAACGTTTTGCAGATATCCTCAAAGGGTCTCTGGAAAAAGTTATGGGATCTTCAATCTACCGATACATTTCATCAATAGACCTTCAATTATTTGAGGTATTGGCTGAGCAGGGTTTAGAGGGGAAATGTAAGATGGAACTGGCCTTACAAACCGGAGGTGAAAATCCTGCACCTGTCTTACTTTCCGTAAGTTCCCTTCAGACCACGGATATGCCCGGTGCCATGTGCATGGTGGTTACGGACCTGACGGAACAAAAGCGCAATGAAGAGATTCTGGCAGAGGAAAAACTGACAACTCAAATCCTCCATCAGGCTGCGGAAATATTTGTTCTCTGCGACCACCAGGGCCGTATCATCCGTGCAAGTCATTCGGCCAACAAGCTCTTCGGGAGAAGCCCACTCTTCCAAATGTTTGACGAGGCATTTCACCTTCTCTATCCCGACGGGACTCCCGTTCTCCTTCTCTCTACAATCATTGACAAGCACCCCCACGCGGTTGAGGTCATTTTCACGCAGGGGGATCACAAGTCTTTATTTTTTCTATTGAGCGCAAACTCACTTATCACGCAGAAAGGCGTCATCGGCATTGTTGTCGTAATGGTGGACATTACTGAGCGCAAGAACATGGAGAAGGCGCTGCAAAAAGCCCATAACGAGCTCGAACAGAAGGTGGAGGAGCGGACGCGCGAACTCTGGACGGCTCTTGCTGAAATCAAAACAATGAAAGACCAACTGGAGGCTGAGAATATTTACTTCCGTGAAGAGACCAGGATAAGGGGCCGCTTCGACAATATAATAGGACAAAGTGATGGTCTCAAGTATGTTCTCTATCGAGCGGAGCAGGTCGCTCCTATGAACACAACTGTCCTCATCCTTGGCGAAACGGGGACGGGAAAGGATATGATCGCTGCCGCCATCCACGACATGAGCCCCCGCAAGGAACGGCCGCTGATCACCGTCAATTGTGCTGCCCTGCCGGCCAATTTAATAGAGAGCGAATTGTTCGGCCGGGAGAAGGGTGCGTTCACCGGGGCCGATGCCCGGCGGGTAGGCCGATTCGAGATCGCCAACGGTTCCACCCTTTGCCTGGACGAGATCGGGGAGCTGCCTCTTGAGTTACAGGCTAAGCTGCTCCGGGTGATTCAGCATAACGAGTTTGAGCGCCTGGGCTCTTCCCATACCGTCAAAGTCGATGTACGGATCATAGCGACGACAAATCGAGATCTTGAGGAAGAGGTCACCAAGGGCCGGTTTCGGCAGGACCTTTACTATCGGCTCAACATCTTCCCCATCACCATCCCACCACTTCGGCAGCGAAAAGACGACATCCCGCTCATGGTTCAAGCCTTCATAGAACGATACTCCAGGAAATTGGGGAAACAGATCATGTCGATCCAGAAGCAGACGATGAAGGCGCTGCAGGATTACTCGTGGCCCGGGAACGTACGGGAGCTGGAAAGCATCATCGAACGGGCTGCGATCTTGTGCACCGGGCAGGTCTTGCAGCTGGCGGATAAACTGGAGACTTCATCCCCCCCACTTTCAGCCGCCGTAAGGACCCTGGAAGAGACGGAGCGAAGCCACATTCTTAAAATCCTTTCAGAAACCCGATGGCGCATCGAGGGAAAGGACGGGGCCGCGGCGGTCCTGGGCCTCCACCCGAGCACCTTAAGAGCGAGGATGCAGAAGCGCGGGATAGTCCGGGCGGGGACAAAAAAACCAGATTAGCAAGTTGTTCAAAAAGGTTTATATGCAAGGTGTGCGAGGATCGAGCAGCGGAGCGTACTTTATGCGTACGTGAGCAGGGAAGCCGAAGCGCAACACAGCAGAAAAGCCGTTTTCAACAGCTTGCCAGAGTGTCCACCTCCCTTCACAGCATCCCTCAATAAGCTGAGGTTCCACCAAATATTGAGGCAAAACAAATCATTTCGTACGTTTCTGTTGTTCTCTTCTATTAATCTAATCCCCTGTTATTAAAGGATAAATCCAACCTTGTGATTTTCCTTCGGCACTTGGCAGGTCATTTGCTATTACTATTTTTATGATCTCCACCATCTCACCCAAAAGCAAGTTGTTAGTGTGCCAGGCCAAGCCTGGGATATCCAGTTGGTGTAGCGTTTCAAAGGAAAGTGGACAGAAAAAGTGAATGGGTAGGATGGCAATAAGCGACAACTTTGGCCAAAAGGAGGATGAACATGAATAAAGATACTTTGAAAGGGAAAAGGGAGGGGATTAAGGGAAGGGTTAAAGAGAAGAGGGGCAAACTCACTGATAACAGTCTTTGCAAGATCGAAGGAAAGGCCGCGTAACTATTGGGGCTTTTAAAGAAGAAATATGGATATTAGGGACAAAGCCGAGATTGAATATAAAGATGGTGTCGAATTGGCAGAAATTGTCAGCAATATACTCGAAATAATGACAAAAAAGAAAGATTTTATGCCATTTGCATTTATTGCTCGCTACTGGTCCCCTTTGTTAGCTAAGAAACAAGAGAGTCAAATAACAGGAAAGGAGGAAAATCATGGGTACGATACTGATCGTTATTTTGATCCTCATCCTCGTCGGTGCACTGCCCACCTGGCCTCACAGTAAGAGCTGGGGATACTATCCCAGCGGCGGAATTGGATTGATTCTTCTGATTTTGATCATCCTGGTGGTAATGGGGCGGCTCTGAAGAGAGTTTAGTGCACGAGAAATCATTATGAATTCGTCTACCAAAGGAGATTCTTTTTGAAGGCGTCTCAATCGGCTCAAAACGTAACAACTGAGTCCGGATGAGTGAAGATCATCAGCTAAAGGAGACAATATTTTATGAAAATTATAACGACTTTGTTGTTCCAGAGCTTAGCATTAACATTAGTATTCGCTATTTTTAATGTCTATGCCGCTGACCAATCAATTTGTCATTCTGGTGCAAACGTTGCACTTCATAACAACGGATCACTGAGAGCGTGCCAACTCAAAAATGATT
>DNUI01000223.1:1284-3255 GCA_003508565.1 Syntrophaceae bacterium | reverse complement strand
TGCTTGCCCAATCTCTTGATAAGGAAGGTCTGGCCCATGTTTTTGTTCTTTCCGACGGGCTGAAAATCAATGGAAGCGAACTGGTCAAAGGATTGGTCAAGCATCTCCCTGATTCTGTGTCTGTCACGGGGGGATTGTCCGGGGATGGCGCGCTCTTCAGGGAAACCTACGTATTGTGGGACGGGGAACCCGAGAAAAATATGGTTGCTGTTCTGGGATTCTATGGTGAGCAATTAAGAGTTGGCTATGCTTCTTTTGGGGGATGGGATCCGTTTGGTCCCGAAAGGTTGATCACACGGTCTCGTGGGAATGTTCTCTATGAGTTTGACGGGAAGTCAGCCCTTGCTCTTTATAAAAAGTACCTGGGAGATCACGCAAAAGGCCTGCCCTCAACAGGCCTCCTCTTTCCTCTCAGCGTCAGGATCAAAACAGGTGATCGAGGAGTGGTGCGCACAATCCTCTCCGTAAATGAAGAAGATCAGAGTATGACGTTCGCAGGAGATGTTCCGGAAGGCGCGTACGCGCGGTTAATGAAAGCCAACTTTGACCGTTTGATCGACGGAGCGGTTGAAGCAGCAAAATCAAGCCTTGCTATGATAGGTACTTCACCAGAGTTTGCGATTTTAATCAGTTGCGTGGGCAGGAAACTGATTCTGAAGCAGAGAATTGAAGAAGAACTGGAAGGTGTCCGTGATGTATTGGGTGAGCAGACAATTCTGTCCGGATTCTATTCCTATGGAGAGATATCACCCTTTAGCAAAGATGCTCACTGTGAGTTGCACAACCAGACAATGACGATTACTGCATTTTCAGAGGTTTAGTCATGGATACAATGCACAGCCTGTTGAAACGTCAAATAAAGCGCCATTTGGGGGAAAAGGACTCACTTCCCAAAGAATGGAAAACATTCATTGATGCTGTCGACGAGGCATACTCGCAGATGGACATCGATCGGGAAATGCTTGAGCGGTCACTCGAACTCAGTTCACAGGAACTATTGCAGGCAAACTCGGAAATGAGGGCGGTGTATCAGGCCTTCCCTGATCTGTTCTTCCGGACGGATGCAAATGGCACGATTCTGGATTATAAGGCATCAGGTGAACCCGGCAGAATATGCCTCGAGAAGGCAATTGGATCGAAAATCACCGGTTTGTTTCCTGCGGATACGGGGAAAAAGTTCAGTGACGCAATTGCCCGTGTGGGGGAGCTGCATTCTCTCGTCAGCATAGAGTATTCTACCGTCGGCCAGGATAGTGAACACTATTACGAAGCACGACTGCTGCCGTTGATTGAAAATCAGATTATCATTATTATCCGGAATATTACGGATCGCAAATATGCGGAGAGGGCATTACGCGATTCGGAAAATCTCTACCGGACGATCTTTGAGAACACGGGAACAGCAATGGTGATTGTAGAAGGGGATAACAGAATATCTCTGGTCAACACGGAATTCGTGAAACAATTCGGTTTTTCCGCAGATGAGATAGAGGGAAAAAACTGGACTGAGTTTATCGCAAAAAATGATCTGGATCGGATGAAAGAATATTACCGGCTCAGACAAATGGATCCAGTTGCTGCGCCGAGGGAATACGAAATCCGAGTGATTGATAAAAATGGTCAGCTCAGGAATGTGTATATCACCGTTTCTCTCATTCCCGGAACGGACAGGAGGGTCGCATCGCTTCTGGACCTCACCGAGATCAAGCGCATGGAGAATGCCCTCAGGGAAAGTGAACAATATCTCCGGTGGATTACGGAAAACATGAAGGATTTAGTGCTTCATGTAGACGCGCAGGGGGTGATCAGGTATCGCCTCCCGATGGGAGGAGTGCTGCTGGGATACAGTCCGGAGGAGGTATTGGGAAGAACCGCCTTTGACTTTATCCATCCCGATGAACATGAATCTGCGGTGATGGTCTTCCTGGATGTGTTGAAGAGCGGGAAAAGCAGGGTAATGGAATGGCGCAT
>DNUI01000223.1:0-1090 GCA_003508565.1 Syntrophaceae bacterium | reverse complement strand
CTTCCGTTTTACGGTGTCAGGAGGCCCATACTTATTGACCTGGTATTTAAATCCGATGAGGAGATCAAGCAAAAATATCGTTTTGTCAAGAATGAAGGAGATGTTCTTATCACCGAAGCGGACGTACCTTTGAAGGGCGCACATCATGTACTCTGGGGGAAAGCCCGTCCTTTGTATGACAGCAGGGGAAATATTGTGGGCGCGATTGAATCGATCCGTGACATTACGGAAAACAAAAAACTTGAAGCTCAATTTCTTCAGGCCCAGAAGATGGAGGCCATTGGCACCCTGGCAGGAGGTATTGCCCATGACTTCAATAATCTCCTGATGGGCATTGCGGGGCATACGTCTCTTATGCTTTTTACTATGAATCCGGACCATCCCCACTATGAAAAACTCAAGAGCATCGAAGAACAGGTGAAGAGCGGAGCGGAATTATCAAGGCAGCTCCTTGGATTTGCCAGGCGGGGTAAGTACGATGTCAAGCCATTGAATTTAAACGAGATTATTGAAAAGACTGCAACTATGTTTGGACGCACCAAAAGGGAGGTCATCATTAACCGGAAATTTCAACAGCATCTATGGACGTCAGAGGTCGACAAGGGACAGATTGAGCAGGTGCTTTTAAATATCTATGTCAATGCTTGGCAGGCCATGACAGGAGGGGGCTACCTTTATCTGGAGACACAAAATATCATCCTTGATGAGAGTTTTGCACATCGTTATTCCGTGAAACCGGGCAGATATGTGAAGATATCCGTGACCGATACGGGCGCAGGAATGGATGAGAAAACCAGGGAGCGTATTTTTGATCCATTCTTCACTACGAAAGAAATGGGGCGCGGTACCGGACTTGGTTTGGCCTCTGCCTATGGTATTATCAAGGGTCATGGGGGATTCATCAATGTTTACAGTGAAAAAAGCCGAGGGACCACTTTTGGTATTTATCTTCCCGCCTCGGAAAAAGAAATTCAGGCAGAAAAAATGCCGGTTGGAGAAGTGCACAAAGGTCATGAAACAATCCTTCTTGTAGATGACGAGGATATGATTATCAACGTGAGCAGAGAAATTCTTGAGACGCTTGGTTACA
>DNUI01000296.1:3889-6790 GCA_003508565.1 Syntrophaceae bacterium | reverse complement strand
TCCAGGTCACATTTTGCCATATCAATGTCATGGCTGTACCGCTTCAAATGATTGCTCATATCGAGAAATTGCTTATCGGACCACTTCTCCGTCACGATCAGCTCCTGCCGGATTTTCCCCACGTCAGGATCACAGGTCGAGAATAACTTTATAAGATCTTTCCCCACCTCACTGAAGAATGATCCTATCACAATATTTAATTTTTCAAGGATAAGCTTCTTTTCCCTCATGGCAAGCACTTCATGAATAATCATGGTGACCAGGAGGACTTCGATAAATACAAACGCGATATCACCGACCAGGTAGATGAATATATGGTGGGCGTCCCTGAAAATAACATAGTGGATGAAATAAGAAACCGCTGAAAGGAAAACCAGGATGACTCCCAAAATCAACTGCCATTTAAAGTGCTTCATATTTTCTCCTCGTCAGATCAGGCAGGCGAGGCACCTGTTTACAAAATCCCCCCTGCCCCCTTTTTCTAAAGATTTTGTCACGATGGCCTTTCTCCAAAGATGCTCCTGCCGACCCTCACGATGGTTGTGCCCTCTTCCACGGCAACCTCGTAGTCTCCGGACATGCCCATGGAGAGTTCCCGCATTTCCACCCGTTCAATATGTTCATCGATAACTCTGTCTCTCAGTTCCCGCAGAGCCACAAAATACGGCCGTGCGTCCTCGGGATCATCAAACCAGGGGGGCATCGTCATCAGTCCCTGTACCGAAAGGTTGTCGAGACAGGCAACATCCCTGATTAATTGCATCGCGTCCTTAAAAGGAACGCCGCTTTTCGATTCCTCGCCGCTGATATTGACCTCAATGAGGATCTTCATCACATGCCCCACTGCTTTTGCCCGTCTGTCGAGCTCACGGGCCAAATCCAGCCTGTCCACGGAATGGATCATATCGAAGATCTTGACGGCATATTTTGACTTGTTGCTCTGGAGGTAGCCGATCATATGCCATTCCAGGGGTCTTCCCATCTTCTCTATCTTTCTTTTTGCCTCCTGGACATAGCTTTCCCCAATAATATCAACCCCCGCCGCAATGGCTTCCATGATCCGGTTATCGTCCACAGTCTTGGTCACGGCCATGAGCCGGACATCAGTTGCCTTCCTGCCGGATCGCGAAGCTGCCTCAGCAATAATATTTCTGATTCTATCAATATTAGCCATTACTTCTGAGGCCATGATTACTACCTCCGGTAAAATCTATCGCCCCGATACCTTTCAATACGTCCACAACCTCGCACAAGGGAAGGCCCATGACATTCGTATATGAACCGTGGATTTCCTTAATGAAAAACGCCCCCATCCCCTGCACAGCATATCCTCCTGCTTTGTCGTAGGGCTCTTCTGTGCTTGCATACCACGCCATCTCATCCCCCGGAATATCCCGGAAGCGGACGGAAGATTCAACGGCATCTCTTACGGTATTCCCCATATTTTGCCTTATAACCGTGAAGCCGGTAAATACGGTATGAATGCGTCCGCTCAACTTGCCTAACATCTCTTTCGCCTCTTCGGATGTCCGCGGCTTACCAAGCACCTCGCCGTTGATCAAAACAATAGTGTCGGCGCCCATGACCCAGGCATCCGGATAGAGTGCGGCGGCCTTCTGCGCCTTTTCCTCTGAGAGTCTTAAGACATGCTCCCGCGGTGTTTCTCCCTCGATAAAAGCCTCATTAACATGGCTCGGAATGATCTCAAAGCGTAATCCAAGGAGCTTCAAAAGTTCAATCCGCCGGGGTGACGCAGAGGCCAGAATAAATCTTCCAAGTGTGGCAACCATTAGAGATAATCTCTCATTTTCTTCGCATCCAGGGCCTCTACCACCTTCTTCACATTCTGGGAACACCCTCTCTTGCAAACAAGGAGCGAATCGTCCGTCTCCACCACAATCAGGTCTTCTACCCCCACCAGGGCAACGAGCTTTCGCTGGCTGTGGATGAGAGAGTTCCTGGTATCAATACCTACAAAATTACCACTTACATGCGTGGCGTTGCCGTGCTCATCTTTCTCTGAAACCTCCCACAGGGCATCCCAGCACCCCATGTCAGACCAGCCGAAATCTCCCCTCACAAGAAGAACATTCTCTGCTTTTTCCATGACGCCGTAATCGATGGAAATGGATTGAATCTTTTCATATACCCGATCGACAACACTCTTTTCCTGATGTGAGCCTAATGCCGGTTCAATCTCTAACAGACCTTCATAAAGATCGGGAAGCCATTTTTTCAGCGCCCCTAGTATCCTATCAACTCTCCAGACGAACATCCCGCTGTTCCAGTAAAAACCTCCTTTTTTCAGAAAGGCCTTCGCCTGGGAAAGGGCGGGTTTTTCCCGGATGGATTTTACCTCAAAGATATCTTCGCCTTTCACGGTCGTTTTTCTTGTACCCTTTTCGAGATAGCCATATCCTGTCTCCGGGCAGATCGGTGTAATGCCGATGGTGATGAGATAATCACCTCGTCGGGCCATCACGGCAGCGGCGGAAAGTATATGGCGAAACCGTTTTGCGTCTTTAATCAAATGGTCCGCCGGCAGGGCAACCATTATTTCATCGGAGGATTTCCGTGCGATATGGAGCGCCGCGAGACCGATGCAGGGAGCCGTATTTCTGCCGACGGGTTCAATAATGATGTTTCCCTCAGGTATCTGGGGCACCTGCTTCATCAGTTCCTTTGCATGACTGATACCGGTGACGATCAGGATATTTTCCGCCGGGATAAGCGGCGCAATCCTGTCAATGGTTTCCTGGATAATAGTCTTTTCACACACGATATCAAGCAGGTGTTTGGGCATCTTCTCCCTGCTCCTGGGCCAGAAACGTGTTCCCTTACCACCGGCCATAATGACTGCATACATACGAGAACTGCTCTCCTCTTCTTCTCTTTTCAAGT
>DNUI01000296.1:0-3739 GCA_003508565.1 Syntrophaceae bacterium | reverse complement strand
GCAAGAGGTACACACCTGTCGGCATGGTCTCTCAGATAATCTATATGCCAGAAGAAATTTTTCCTTTTTCTCAGATGTCTTTCTATCCGTTTTGTCAGGTTTGTTCGTGCCGATCCCACGTAGATATAATACCCGCGAGGAAACGAAACCTGTCCGAGGCTTCCTACAGAAATGATGCTATCCCGGAGTATGTGCATGATGAGGATATAGCTCCCTCCATCTTGCGCTTCCCTGCCGAGAACTTTCCAGGGAATCTCCAATTCGCGGCTGTTCTCCCCAAGGGATAGATCATCTTTCCATGAAACGCTGACGGCCCTGTAGATGAGTTTGTCCTTGAGAGTAAGGAACGTCTGCGCAAAATCAAAATCCGTGTGATAATCGGGCAAGAAATACCGCCCCCGGGGCCAGTGCACAACAAAAATAACACCGCATCGCATTCCTTTTTCAGCCAGTCCTGCAAGCGTGAGCAGGTGCTTCCTTCCCCTCTCCGTGACGGCATCGGGAAACATGGCGACGTGTTTTCCGAACAGGGTGCATGATTTCACTTCCAGAACATACTGTGTATTACTATGCTGCACGAGGAAATCAAAACGGCTGTTCCCGAAGGCGGCTTCCTGCTTTATGATCCTCGCCTGCTCCAAACCGCGGATTTTATTGTTCTCAAGGAGGAACCTCACCGCCATGTTTGCCTTTTGCGTGTGAAGCAGCACAGGTACACCGTCCCGATATACGGAAACAACGCTATAGGCGGTAGACCTCTCCGGTGCCGGATCATGTTTCACAAGGCTGACAACTCTGCCCGGCAGAAGAAGTTCCCAGAGACGCCCCGGGTTGGGAAGATGGGCCTGGACGATTTCACCGTCCAGTTCACACTCAACGGCGAATCTGTTAAGCCTCCTGAGAAATATCCCTTGCACCAGATTCGGGAAAAGACGCATACTTCTTACCTTCCTTCAAAGTCTCTTGCATTTTATGAGATTAGCCGATACATTGCCACAAAATAAAACCATTTTTACTTGCCGTGCACCGAAGATACACCAAAATATTCCTTAAACCGGGCCGTGAAGCCTCGCTTCTGCGGGGTCATCCGTGGATCTTTTCCGGCGCGCTCGCATCGGTAGAGGGAAAACCCGAACCCGGCGATATTGTTGTTGCGGTCGCCCATGAAGGAACCCCCGTCGCCCTGGGTTTTTACAATCCTGTTTCGGACATCACCTTTCGATTATTGACAACCGATACTACAACATCTATCGATACACTCTTCTGGCAGAAGCGTATCCGAACGTCGACTGCCCTGAGAGAAAAAGTGGTGCCTGAGGGAACGACGGCCTATCGTCTGGTCAATGCGGAAGGCGACTTGATGCCGGGACTTGTTGTGGACAGATATGGCGATTATTTGGTCCTCTCTATTGCCACGGCGGGAATGGAGCAACACCGTCAAGAAATTCTCAATGTTCTTTCCGAAGAGTTAAAACCCCTTGGCATCTACGAGAGAAGTGAAGGCCGGGCACGACAGTTAGAGGGACTGGAAGCCAGGACTGGTTCCACACATGGCGAACACCTGTCAGAAACATTAGAAATCACGGAAAACCGCCTGCATTTCAAGGTTGATATAATAACGGGACAAAAGACCGGCTTTTTCCTTGATCAGCGGCCAAACAGGGAGCTTGTGGAACGGTTCAGTTACAAGGCTGACGTTCTGAACTGTTTCTCATACACGGGAGCCTTTTCCGTGTACGCTGCCCGGGGAGGGGCCAAACGCGTCATATCCGTGGAAGCATCAGAGACGGCAAATGCAATAGCACGGTGTAATCTTCAGAGAAACAACTTTTCCCTCGAACAGCATCCTGTTTTTCGCGATGATGTCTTTACGTATCTCCGCGGGACGGATGAGCTTTTCGATCTTATTATTCTTGACCCACCGGCCTTCGCAAAGTCAAAAAGAGATGTGGTGAAAGCAGCAAGGGGCTACAAGGACATCAACTTGCACGCTGCTAAATCCCTCAGGGAAGGTGGCATCCTCGCCACATTTTCCTGCTCCAATCATATAGACGAGTTTCTTTTCCATAAGATTGTCCTTGGCGCTGTCCGCGATTCCAGAAAATCTGCCCGGTTGCTTTACACCATGGGACCCGGCCCCGACCACCCAACAAATCTTGCCCATCCGGAGGGTCGTTACCTTAAGGGATTGTTGCTGAGCCTTTCAGGATGATCCTGCGTACATGAACCAACGTGAAGTACACAGGAACGGTACAAGAATCATAGTTTCCGTGTATATGCTCACTACCCAGAAAGATTACCGTTTCTTTTCCTTTACAAAAAATAACATACATGTAGCCAGTAGAAGGGAAAAATATCGGTGCAAACATATGAATCTGACCCCAAGGCAGTTCTGCGATCAGTGAGGCAGGTGGAAGCCAGGACAGGCGAGGTGCCGGTCCTGGCTTGAGGATGTAACCCACCGGCGGGACAGGGTCTCGCCTGTCTGATTACTTGAAAGGAGCAGGATAATGGCTTTACGGGATAGCCGGTTTCAAAAGATTATTTGCTATCTTCTCATGGATTAGTTGAGATGCCATATTATTTCCCGACAAACCTATTCGCACAGACACGGAGGTTTGAACCTTTGATACGTATTCAACCACTATCTGCACTTTCTCATCATGTGCGATTGCGGTTAGTGTACCCGAAGAAATCTTTCGCTCCTTCTCAACGGAAGACGCTTTCATGTCCGCCAGGGTTTGTTCACATGCCTTCCAAACCATATCGAGAGGGTAGTTGTAAGTCGTATTTAAATATCCGTCCGTGTAGATAAAACTTCCGGAACTGACGCCGATTGTTCTGCTGCCCACCGTCAATCCGGCATCACAGCCTGCGAACAGCGCCACAAATATGATGATTAACAGTATCCAATGGTTATTTCTTGTGAAAGCATTTCTGATTTTCATATGATGTTTTACCTCCTCAACAAGTCTTGTCGAACGTCCATGAAACACCTGCCATAGAATAAAGGCAGAAATAGTACCCGTTCACTTGCTTTCCCCGCAGCACGCGAAGATGTGTACGGTTGTTACCGGATTCAGAAGCCGGGAACTTTCAATGAATAGTACACAGCTCGAAGGACGGCCCATAGCAGAAAAACAGCAGTTATCACTATACAGCCTGCCGCCAGAACACGATGCAGAAGATTTTCTCTTTCCTTTTCATGGTATCCCAGCACATGGGCCATCAGAATGCCGGAGATCACACCTCCACCATGGGCCCAGTTGTTGATTCCAGGCACCAGCAGTCCGAATATAACAATTCCGATTATCCACCCCATAGCTTGCTTGTAAATGACCTCTCCGTAGAAACCTCCTCTGCTTTTTCCATAGTAAAGAATGGCGCCGATGAGTCCGCAGATACTGGCAGACGCACCGATAGTAAATGGTACTCCAGCAATATATGATATGAAAAATCCTGCTATCCCGGTAAGGGTATAAATGACAAAAAACCGGTTAAACCCGAACTCACGTAACACGAACAATCCCAGTTGCCCCAGGGCGGCCATATTGAAGAAAATATGAAGGATGCTGCCATGAAGGAAGGAGGCGGTTACCAATGTCCACCATAGGCCATAGAGATTAATCGGAATAGTTCCCGTCGCGCCAAGAAGGAAGAGGCTCTTGTCGGATGGGGATAAAAAAGTAAGAGGATTGACCGATACCCCCAGGGATGAAGGGTTTAATACAATCGATAA
>DNUI01000295.1 GCA_003508565.1 Syntrophaceae bacterium | reverse complement strand
GATGAATCTACAATCGTTCTCATCGTTCCCGACTGCCATTACCAGTTTTTTATGATATTTATCGTTGACCTTATTGTTCACAGCATCGCGTGATCTGTGTTTCTTGGAAATATCGGATACATGCGTGGGGGATGCTCCGGGAAACCCGAATTCTCTCCAGAGTCTCTCTACCTCTGATGCAGGAATTTTCAGATGTTTGCCAACCTTATATGCTTTCACAACACCTTCCTGAACCCACCGGTATATTGTGACCCTATTGATATCGAATAACCTTGCCACCTCTGAGGTAGAATATAATGAATCAGGCATATTATTCCTTTTACGTATTTATGATGAATCGATAGTAACGGATTAATCCAATGCAACCTCTGTACCCTCTTATCGGTACATGAAGAGAAAACTTTAAGGACCCCTATCAAAAAACGATTCGTGCGACACATGTTCACTCAGTTCTTTTGATTCCTATTAAGTAACCACAATAAAAAAATAGTGCGCATGAAATCCAATGAACCCGCCACACCCAACTGCACGCATGACATGCGTCACTTTATACATTCATCGTCGTATCCATAGGAGCCTGTCCCTGAAATTTATGCGGTTAAAAAATATCGTATATATCATTATATTCATTGTTTTATCTCATTCGCCTGCACGCTGTGATGAGAGCTACAGATCACCGAAATGGCTGTACTGAACGCATGTTCTTTGTGTTCTTTAAAACGTTATAATTAGCGTATGCTTTTTAGGAAGATGTAGTGAACTATTCACCTTGCATCAAAAGCCTTTGCACGCGTTTTGCATGCTACCTGTGAATTAAAGGAAAAAAAATGGCAACTGAGATAAAGCGAGAAGAAATAACCAAGATATTTAAGCTATTGAATGAGTGTAAAGCAAAGCTTAAGCAGGGCAAGGTACACACATGCCTTGTGTCTTTCAAAGCAGTCCTGGAAAAGACTCTCACTACCCAGATGCTTCCATCTGATGAAAAAGAGTTAATGGAGGAAGTTAACGGTTTCCTGAAAATGCTCTCGGAAAGCAAGAGTTTTAAAGACATATACGGGCCTGTATCATTCCATGCGAAAGACATCAGCAGTTCTCTTGATTTTTTGAAGCAGCTCATCCGTGTAGGAGAGGATGAGATTCGGGATAATGTCGATTTTCGTCAAAAAGATGACGCATCTGTTCAAGATATTGCCACAGAAATGGAAGCGGAGGCATGCAGGATCATGCAACTCATAAATGAGGGCGAATATGCCCGCGCAAAAGAACTCATCGCAGATAACGATATTTTGATAACGTATATTGTTCAGTCGTATAACAGAAATGGAATTCATCTTCGCAGAGAAGGGGCATACGACAGCGCCATCGCAGAGTTCGAAAAAGCACTTATTATTCTGCCCGATGACGAGGGATTACACTACAACATGGCCAGAGTCCATGTTGAAAAGAAAGAATGGAGACGGGCTGAGGCATCACTTCAGGAGGCTTTGAAGATAAACCCCCTGTTTAAAGAGGGCAATGACCTTTTGAAGTATATAAGTGTAAAATCTTTATAAGGACACTTTCTTAGGGTTGCAAAGGACAGGAAGTAGAAAATGAGGAAAGGAATGCCCGGTTTGTGTTTTGATAGGAAGCATTTGCCGATTCAGATCCGACACTATGAAATACATGAATAACGTTCATATATTCATGAATAATGTTGATAGTAACAAGAAAAATTATACTTATAAAGCATAACACACGCTTTTGTGGTTTGCCGATGATTAACCATCATTACTACATGAGGGAATTGAGAAATTCAACGCCATGATGAATAACGCCGCAAGTATAGACACAAATGATATAAAGAAATTATTTCACGAAGGGGAAAACTTTTTTAATGAGCACAAGATTAGTGAGGCAAGAGTTTGTTTTGAGCAAATTATTGCTGCGGACCCTCAAAATTATGAGGCTTTTAACAATTTAGGGGTTATTCACTTTGGGGAAGGTCAACTTCAACAGGCCATAGATTCTTTTCACAAAGCCCTCTCCATCCATGAGGACTATGGGGAATCTTTGGAAAATCTTGCTCTTTGCCTCGAAAAAAACGGCGACCATGCTGAGGCGGCAAATATTTTTGAAAGAGTTTTGAACTCCGGAGATAGCAAACCGGAAATACTTATCTCAATCATCCATTGCCATCTGCAGAGTGGAGAATTCGGTCTGGCCAAAGACTTTTTGACTAGATTCATACACGCATACGGACATCATGAAGATATCCTGGAAGTTCAGGAAAGATTCATTGATGAACTCCGTAACGCTCTGCATTCAGGGAAATACCCTGTGGAAAAGATAGCAAAATTTTATCTTGACGAAGGAAACTTAGAGGTTACGCGGGATCTTATAATACCCGCATTACAACAAAGGCCTCATAATGGGGAACTTCAACATCTCAAAGATCTGCTGGTCAGAAAAGAAAAGCTTAAACGTCTACCTATTGCCATAATCTCCGCATCCGATCTTTTGGAGAAAGATCCTGTGAGAAAACTAAGATGGGGCGATCATTGGTTTGGCAAAGAACTGGCCGATGCCCTTTCATCAGAAGGTGCTGTCATCTCGGGAAAGGAACCGAAGGTACTGATCCATCTGCATGGCATTCCGATTAATAAAATTGAAGAGTCAACTTATAATATCGTATGGATACAAAGTCATCCCGACATGATAACGCCTCAATCCCTTTCCCTCTATGACCATATTTTCTGTCTCTCTCCACAGTTCCTTGAAAAGATCCGAGCTATGGGAAGGAGGGGTGAGCTTTTAATTGGCGGCACGGCAAAACAGCCTCCCTTCGGAATCAATGAATTTTCTCATGATATTGTTTTTGTTGCCAATGGCAAGCAAGGCAAAGGGAGAAGAATCATTCATGATCTCATATCACTGGGAAAGCGCTGGATAGATCATCTCGAGGTATGGGGCGAGGGGTGGGATGGAATCCTCCCTGAGAAATGTATTCGCGGCATAT
>DNUI01000179.1 GCA_003508565.1 Syntrophaceae bacterium | reverse complement strand
TAACACAAATGATAAGTAGGAGGTGGAGTCAGTCAAGGTTATATCCAACATTATCAGACAAAATACGCATCAACTGGATGAACCCGTTTCTATTCCACCTCCACAAACGGCAGCACCGTCTCCCAGATGGTGTTTCCTCCATGAGTGTATCTCTCTTTCATTCTTCCCGTATCGATAAAACCGTGGTCTGCGATGAGGATAAAGCGTGGCAGGCTTTTCAGGATTGGCACAATTCCATGAATAAATTCACTTTTAATATTCAGGTAGAGGGGATAGATGTCCAGGGTGGAGTTGTGAACCTTGGTGTCGATAAAGTTGAAATGGAGGACCTTTGTCTTCGCGCTTCCCTTAAGAAAGCGATTGAATTCCCGCGTATGGAAACCACGCTCCGACCATTTCAGGAGGGCGATGCGCCCGTCAATTTCTCCCTCGTCCGCGATACCCAGGAGTTTACGGAAGTGTGACGTAGAAGTCGGCGGTGGGATGACAAAGGGATGCTCCCTGAGTTTCCTGCCTTCGTTTTCCAAAACTTCTTTAAGAATCAGCCAGAGGTCGTAACGCAGTCCGTCGAGGACTACGACGATGTCCTTCATCCGTTCACTGACGGCAGAGATGTCCAACGCGCCGGCAAACCGATCGGGACGCTTTTCATAATCCGCAAGGAATTCCCGGCAATTTCTTTCCAAGAGATCGATGTCCGCTCCATCGATAAGAACATCGTCGATATTTTCATAACGCAGTGCCGCTATACGGCAGGTAAGGGGGGCAATGGCCCTGGTGAAGACCTCGATGCCCCTGTACCTTTCGCATTCGGCGAAGATGCTGGCGATGGAAAGCAGTTCCGCAAGCGGCTTGTCTTCCACCGATGCAACAAAGGCAGCAGAAATGATCTTGCTGGAAAGCCGGTGGAACACTTCTTTCCGGATCTGTTTTTTCAAGTACCCGATTCGCTCTTTTTTGAGAAAATCGAGAAGTTCATCGTCGGTATAAGACGTCCAGCGGATACCATCGAGGGTATGGAAAGCGCCTTCTTTCTTCAGTGCATCTTCCACATCCTCATACGTCCGCAGGCGGTGATCGCCCTCCGTGAGAGAACGGAAGAGCGCTTCCCCCTGCGCCCCGTAACGGCAAAGTCCCTCCTTCAGTGCGACGGTCGCCGCATCGTGTTCTTCCCGTATATGGATGATGCTGTCTTCATCGTCTCCTATCCAGCCAAGAAAGAGCCTCTTGAGTTCCCCATGCCGGAAACGCTTGCCTTTAATCTTTCTGGTAAAATCGGCGATGTCCAGTTCCCTCACCTTCCATCGGCCTTTCAACGCCTTCTCTATCGCAATGAGAACTTCGTCCGTCAGAAGGGGGAGCATGAGGGATATATTGACCTTTTCCGCATCGAGATTGATTAGCGATGTAAACCGTGCGGCAAGGTCCTTCCTTCCGGCGTCATGTAAACTCAATGCAAAGGAATCTAACTTTTCCCTGTTTTCGGCTGTTGTGAGCGCCAAAAGGAAGTTCCGGAGACCCATCTGGCATGACCCGGTAAAGTCTGCTTCCAGCTCCGGCGGCGTATCGCTGATGGTGAATCCGCATCCACATGCCGGGTTGAGAAAAAGTTCGCTGTTCAGGTCATGGCGGCACGCTTCCGGCAGGTGGTCAATGTCCCTTTTCAATTCCCACCACTCCCCGGGGAAGGTCACCGAACTGACGAGCATCGCGATTCGCTTCAGGGCTTTCGCCTCGGACAGTTCATCGACGGCCTTCCTCTGTGCAAACACGGCAGCGATGTAATACTTTTCGTGGCTCTCCTTGTATGCCCGTGTATATTCGTCGAAAAAGACCTCCCATTGCTCTTTGATGCCGTCAAAGTCGCCGGTGTAGGCCCGAAGGAAATCCTCAATGTGCAAGACAAGGATATCCCGTTTTTCCCGGAGTTCCGGGGGCAGTTTCAGCGCAGGGTGAATCAGGTAGAGCCAGTATTTGTTGAGGATCTGGAACTGTTCGGAAAGGAACAGCGAAAGCCGTTCGACATAATCGATTTCACCTTCCATGGCGGGTATCTCCTTGAGGTAGGAGAGGAACCGTTCCAGCCCTTCCGCGGGCGGCTGCGACAGGGTAATAGAATGGAAGAACATTGACAGACGGTTGAGGAGGGAGCTGTCGATTGCCGCCTTCTTGAAGAGAGAGTAATCTTTGTATTTGTTAATAAGTCCGTTGATATCATTCAGGAGACGCCTGCCCCGGCGGACCATATCCGTCGAGAGCTTCCACATCAGTTTCTGGGTGATGGGTGTCGGGATATCTTCTACCTCTCCCCAGATGAACCTGCCGGCGGGAATATAGGCGAGGAGTTCCGCAGGTAGTGTCTTGCCCTGCCTGAGCTTGGAGATCTCACCGCTGGTAAGTTGCGATAGGTCCTTTAGTTCAACCATCTCGTCACGGCCATAAGGGATGAGATGCCCGGAAGTGATGAATGCCGCCAGGACGAGGTTGATCTGGTCGTCCGTCATTCCCCACTTTCCTTTTTTTAAGGCCCCCCGGATAGGGGCGACGCCTTCCACCTTGGAGGAAAGGGTCAGGATATGCGAAACGAGATCATTGGCGGGATCGAGGGAGACAAGGAAACTGCTGCCCCTTTTGGCTACAATCCCCAGCGGCTCCGGCAGGGCGTTGATATACGGGACGAGGCCCTTTTTTTCCGCCTCTTCAATGGTGATCCTCCCCTGTCTGATGAAATCCTGGAAAAGGGCATGCAGGTGCTGGGAAGAAATATAATCCACCCGCGGCATGATCCGGGCGTGGTTGGGATACAACTCGGAAAGGCTGTAGTCGAAAAGATGGGAGAGCAGCCGTTCTATGGGCAGATAGCCGATATCCCTTATGTTATCTACGCGTTTTCCCGAACCATAGATAACCTCTCCGTCGAAGTACAAACGGGTGACGATCTCCCGGAATTCCGCCTCGTCCCGGCGCAGGTCGCCTCCGAGCGCGGGGAATTCCCCTGCCAGAATTTTTTTGGCGATAAATTCTTCGATGAAGGCCGCCTCTTCGTCATCCGGCAATCTTGGGACCCAGAAAACGACAGCAGCAAGAAAGGGTGAGGTATTGGCATCTTTCCAGGCATCGATCCCGATATTCTCCGCAAAAGGCGAAAGGATGACGAGAAACCCGTCGATCCGCTTCTGTATCCCCTCGATCATATTTTCTATTTCTTCCCGCTGGAGCGAGAGCGGAGAGGCGGTCAGGACGACGCATTCCCGGGGGCTGTTTTGCCAAGTGAAGCGGTATTTCTTTCCATCCCTGATATCCCTGAGGGGCAGATAGGGTAAAGCGATCAGGCCGCAGATCTCTGAAAACAGGACATTCCTGTCGGCAAATCGTTCACGGACCGCCTTGATCTTCCCCCGTGCCCTGATTCCTTCATCTATTGTGGTGTCGAGGAAATAATTTTCTCCCTCCCTGTTGACGTACATCTGGTGCGCCACGAGGGGATCAAGGATGCCGCTTTTGATGTAGTCGTAGTTGATCTGCGAGGTCAGGGTGCTTACTTTCTTCAGGAGGAGTTCGGCAATCTCCTTGGCGTTCTTTCTCTTTTCAAAGGGAGATATCTCGGTAAGCGCCAAGAGCTTGATCACGGCAAGTGCGGTCTCCTGCTGCACAGGCTGGGAGAGGATCGTGCCGATATTCCCCCGGTAGTAGTCATAAATGACCCGCGCCAGGGGCGAATACTCGGGGATCTCGCGGATGCGCTCCTCAAAATGGTCGAAGATGGCCTCCGGTGTAATAAGGGTGGAAGGGGGATCGTCAAAGGCCTTTTTCACTTCTGAAAAAACGAACTGGATAACCCCCCGGTGCTGGGAAAAGACAGGGGTCAGTCCGGAGAGGTACCGGGCCGTGAAGGGGTGAAGAGGGTATGTCTTGCGGAAATCCTCATAGCGGAGATGAAGCGCCGGGTAGTAGTGTTTCAGTTCGTCAAAGATGTTTCTGATGACGCTCTCGGCGCCTTCCTTTTTGATCACGATCCGCTGGTCGATAATGTCTCCGATATGGGAGGAGGAGAGGTTCACCCGCACGGGATAGCGATCCTTGATCCGGTTGAAGATATTCGACGAGATGTGTCCCGTTTCCTCAATCCATTCCTGGAGGGAGGCGATCACCCACAGGGGGTGGTGGAAGGAAAATTCGCCCAGGAACTGAAGGAACCGGATGTCCTCGTAAAACGCCGGCGCGGCGGGTTTTGCCCTCAGGAATTCCGAAAGCTCGTCGATCAGGATAACCGTCGACCGATCCACTATCTCCCGGAATTGCTCCTGCCGGTTGGCGCTGCTACCCGTATATCCGCAACTCTCGAGGACGATCTGCTGGAGCGGCAGCGTAGCGGGGTATTTCACGAGGGATATCTTCACGGGATTGATATTTCCCGCCTTTATTTCTGGAAAGTCGGTAAGGAGGGGTCTTCTTCCCTCCTTCAGCAGGAGGAAAAGGTATGAGAGAAAGTGGGACTTGCCGCTCCCATAGTTGCCCTTGAGAAAGACGCCGCACCCTTTTCGTGCATTGACCCGGGCGAGAATGACCCGGAGCCCCTCTTCCACTTCCCGCGTCAGGACAAAGGAAGACGTAATGGCATCGGGAATTGTGTCCGCGTCGTCGAGCTCAATGACCGGTTTGATCTCCGGGATATCTATGATGTCGCGCAGTTTTTCTGCCATCGTCGCGCCTTCTTCAGTAATCCGTAAAGGTGTTTCGCCTCCGGCCGTAAGGCAAGCGCCTCAGCCACCAGCTTTTCTAATCCCTCACAGTCCCTTTTTTCCTCGAAGATCCTGAAAATCGTACGCGTGAGAAAATGATCGTCGGGCCGCTTGATAAAAACGCTTTTCAGGTAAGCGGCGGCCTGCTCTTTGTCTCCCATCTTATAATAGGTGTAGCCCAGCATCTTGCGGATGAAATCATGGTCCCAGAGGGCCAGCAGCCTTCTATAGATCTCCACGGCCTGATCGTACCTCTCCATTTTTTTATACAGGTCTGCAAGATAGAGATGGAGATCGTAATCCCCTGCATAACCCGGCATCACCATGATGGCCTCGATCTCGGCAACGGCCTCCGCCGTCTTTTTGCCGGCGAATTTCTGCCGGTAAAAGGTAAACCTGCCCGCGCCGCCCTCTGCCGATTCCCCATCCGCCGATAGCCTTTTCAGGGATTCGCTCTCGGGAAACCTCGCCAGCGCCTGCCGGAGGACTTCCGCTCCCTTTTCCCTGCCAACACACTTTGAGGCTGTTTTGACCAGGAAAACCAGAAAATCTTCATCGCCCACACCCCATGAGAGGATCGCGGTGAGCAGCCGTCCCATGTCTTCATGGGCTTTTTCCTGCCGGAGCACACTGAGGTAGGTCTTCAGGAAAAAGGGGTCGTTCTTCAACATCTCCACCCGGCCTTCCGCCTTTTTCCGCGCCTCTTTTGTCTTGTTGAGTCTCAAAAGTAGATAGACTTCTGTCCTTAAAAGAAAAGGCTGGGTCGGATAGATAGTCAGGCCCTCCTTCAGGATTTCATACGCCCCACGGTAATCCCTCTTTCTCTCCAGTTCAATTATTCTGTCGGCGTATCCCCTGGCGTTGGTCATGGTTTTTTTATTTTAAGATCAAGATTTTACTGTCAATGCACGCATACCATATTAAAGGATTGCTTTCAACCGGTGTAAAACAAAAAGTGGAGCCGGCAACAGATCATACAATCAGGTATTTGAGGAAACGGATTTTAGCATGGCCGGTTTTTATTACGACATATTCATTTCAAATCTGTTATAGTAAACAGCATAACAAATATAACCATAAGGAGATTCCTGTGTCATTGGTCGGAAAATATATCGATGCCTACTGTACGAAATGCAAACTTTTGCTCGCCCACGTTGTCATGTATGAAGTTGACGGTAAAGTTAAAAAGGTTAAATGCAAAACCTGCGGTTCGGAACACATATACAGAACGGGAGCGCAACAGAAAAAAAGCAGTGATTTTGCGGTGCGTCCCGGGAAGGAAAAAAGAGTGAATACGGCGCCCAAGAGTCGAAAGGCGACCTATGATGCCCCTATCCAGTGGGAACTCAAATACAGCGAAATGAATCCGGAAAGCCCTGTAAAAGTCTACCGCGTTCAGGACATATACACGTCTGAAGAGGTGATCCGGCATCCATTATTCGGCCTGGGTTTTATCGGCCGGGTCTCAGACACAAGCATGGAGGTCTTGTTCAAGGATGCTGTAAGACGAATGGCCATGAATATCAAGTAATGATGAACGATTTTCCCTCCCGTAACAACCGGTAAAAATTCGTGTCATTTCGAAGGAACAAATCGACTGAGAAATCTTTAATATCATTTGCATAGACCCTCCCTGTCGTCGGAACAAGGTTTTCACCGGAGTTTCTCCTGAATGAGCACGAAGAAGTCGTAATGACAAAATGTAAACGTATGCAAACAGACCCTATGCCTCCGGGGGAAATGAGCCGGTGCGCATATGCCGTCAGGATTGAACATAACAGGTAAGATTATTTAATACGGTTTTGTCGGACTTGTTGGGGGTGTTTATCAGGATGACAAAGGGCAGCAGATTGCCTTTCAAATCCCGAATATACCCTGCGCGGGTTCGAATGCCATTCAGGGTACCGGTTTTATAATACACATTGCCATCTTTACGTAAAAGATCATAATATGGGGCGAATTTATTTAATATCTTCATCATTTCTTTCGCCGTGATGCGGTTATTTCTGGAAATGCCGGACCCTTCACTTATCCTGATATCTTCTATTTTCAACTCTTTTTTGGCAAATTCATTTAATACCCTCACCCCTTTTTCCATGGTTCCCGGAGGAGACTGGACAATAGCCGACATGGCCAGCATTAACTGGTTTGCGATGTAATTGTTTGAAAATTCCAGAAGCCGGCGGATCACATGGGCGAGGGGATAGCCTGAGATGTAGGTGTATATGTGTTCATCTTTGGATGTGTCCACCTCTCCCATGCGAATTTTTCCCGAAGATAAAATGTTATGGGAGGAAAAGAAATAAAGAAACAGATGGCCGGCATACATGAAGCATTCTTCTTTTTCACCGGCCAGCAGGATTCGGCCTTCCCTGAGTTTGGATTTTTTTATTTTTGGAAGAACAAAAGGCAAAAGGGGGGTCTCGGATTCGGCGCTGATAAATTTTCCGGTTTTGTCCTGTTTGAAATACACGGTATTAAAGTTTACGCACAAGGCACCGTTGGGTGCATCATAGGGTTGAAAAGACGAGGTGACTCCTGGGACAATGAGGGGTTCCGTAAAATGGGATGTGTCTAAAATCAGGTCATTGAATCCAGAAACACGAGTTGAAAGTTCTCTGGCAATTTCACGTAGTACTTCTGAAATCAGCAAGGGGTCTCCATGGCCCTTGATCTTCAGATTCTCCTGGTTATCCATGTAAAGTTCCGTTTTAAAACGAAAATCTTCCCCCAAATAATGAAGGGCAGCCAGCGAAGTAAGCATCTTTAACGTTGATGCCGGAATGAGCAGCTTGTTTTCATTGACGGCCAGAATAGGTTTACCCGATGCATCAGCGAGGAAAACTGCGTCCCGGGGGCCGATTAGCGACTTAATCTTGTCTGTAATGGCGGTTTTTTCGGAAAGGGAAGATTTTCCCGAAGCATCCCCGGCATGTGAATTCGAATTACCAGATACCGACAGAGGCTCCACTATCAGAAACAGAAACAGGCTGAATATTAATATAAAGACTGAAAAGGGTAATTGTTTTTTTGAGGTCATCCTTCCCGACACGTCTTTAACAAGAACTTCCTTTTTTATGGGAGTATATGAAGAACGGTCTGGCGTGTCAATTAAAACTATTTCGCTGATTCTGGCGCCGATGCTGCTTTCAGCACTGCCGGATATACCGCAATGAGAAGGGGATGATTGGGCAGTCTTGCCAAGAACGGCCATTGAAGTTGAATATTCTTGACATTCACGTACACTTTCTCCTATACTTCCCACACCTGAAAGGAAGTATTTACCAAGTAAACATAATTAATAGCCGTTACAAAATGCGCTTACAAGCCTTCCTGAGATAGTAAAGCCGGAAGGCTTTTTTAACTGTAAAATATGAAAAATATACGCAACTTCAGCATTATTGCCCATATTGACCACGGGAAGTCAACCCTTGCCGACCGGCTTATCCAGTACACCGGTGTGAGCAATGAGCGGACCTTCAAAGACCAGATTTTGGACAATATGGATATTGAGCGTGAACGGGGAATCACGATCAAGAGCCAGGCAATTTCCCTCCCCTATGAGGCTGAAGACGGGACGTCATATAGCCTCAATCTTATTGACACACCTGGCCACGTCGATTTCTCGTACGAAGTCTCCCGCGCCTTAGCGTCGTGCGAGGGTGTCCTTCTCCTGATCGATGCCGCCCAGGGCGTGCAGGCCCAGACTTTAGCCAACCTCTATCTTGCCATGGAGCATGACCTGAAAATCATCCCCATTATTAACAAGATCGACCTGCCTTCCGCAGATGTCGAAAGGGTCATCGAACAGATCGACTCGGAACTGGGGTTAGACGCCGACAGCCATCTGAAATGTTCCGCGAAAGAAGGCACGGGTATTGAAGAGATTCTTGAAGCCATTGTGGAGAGGATTCCTCCCCCGAAGGGTGACCCGCAAGCACCCCTTACCGCCCTCATTTTTGATGCCCAGTACGATCCTTTTCGCGGCACAGTTATCCACTGCCGACTCTTTGATGGCTTGGTGAAAAACGGGGACATCATTCGTTTTATGTTCAACAATGCCACCTACAAGGTTGAAGAGGTCGGCCATTTTCTCCTCGCCCGCCAGAAGCGCGACAAACTCTCCGCAGGTGAGGTAGGGTATATTATCGCCGGCGTGAAAACGGTCTCGGATGTCCACACCGGGGATACGATCACACTGAATAATCTGCCCTGTGAAAAACCTCTGCCCGGCTTCAAACAGATCAAGCCTGTCGTCTTTGCCTCCATTTACCCGATTGCCTCGGATGACTACGAGGAACTGGCCGTTTCGCTGGAAAAATATAAGCTTAACGATGCCTCGTTTATCTATCAAAAGGATTCATCTGTAGCCCTCGGCCAGGGTTTCCGGTGCGGCTTTCTCGGCCTGCTGCACCTGGAAGTGGTCCAGGAACGGCTGGAACGCGAATACGACCTTTCCATCATTCTTTCCGTTCCCAGTGTCCGGTACCGGTTTACCTTGAAAGATGGATCATTGACGGACGTTGACAATCCGGCGCATTATCCCGATCCGTCTTCCATCCTCAAATCTGAAGAACCTTATATCCGCGCTATCATGATGATGCCTGAACGATATCTCGGAGCGGTTATGAAACTCTGCATGGAAAAACGAGGTGTGAATTCAACCCTCAATTACACGGGTCCCGGCCGGACTGAGCTCACCTATGAAATGCCTCTGGCCGAGGTCATCTACGACTTTTATGACCGTTTCAAGTCTGTCACCCAGGGGTATGGTTCCTTTGATTACGACCTGATCGATTACCGGGAAAGCAGCCTCGCGCTGCTGGATATCCTGGTGAATGGAGAGAAAGTGGACGCCCTCTCGCAGATTGTTCACCGGGACCGCGCCCGCGCCAGGGGGCTGCTGGCCTGCGAACGCCTCAAGGATGAAATCCCCCGCCAGATGTTCAGAATCGCAATCCAGGGAGCCATCGGCGGGGAAATTGTTGCCCGCACGACGATCTCTGCTTTCCGCAAAGATGTAACGGCGAAGTGTTACGGCGGGGATATCACCCGGAAGCGAAAGCTCCTCGAGAAACAGAAAAAGGGGAAAAAGCGGATGAAGATGGTGGGCTCGGTGAGCATCCCGCAAAGCGCTTTTCTTGCCGTCCTGAAATCCGGAACCGAATGAACGTAAAAACGGCTTTCGGACAGGGAGAAAAAGATTTTTAAGCGCGTTCGGAGATATTCTTTAGAGATGGAAACCCTCATGGACGGTCCCACAACAGATACAACTCCCGGCCTTTACATTCACATTCCCTTCTGCAAGAGCAAATGCCCGTATTGCAACTTCTATTCAACTACCGCTCTTACCCGGATCGACGAATTCCCGAACGCACTCTCCGGGGAAATTGCAATGCACAGGGAGACATTCAGCCGGTTCGACACAATCTACATCGGCGGGGGCACCCCCTCCCTCCTTGCCGTAGAGCATTTCGACACCATTCTGTCGCAGATCCGGAGTGCCTTCATCATTTCGCCAAACCCGGAAATCACCGTCGAGATCAACCCGGCAGATACTACCCAGGAATATCTCACATCGCTCCGTCAGATCGGAATCAATCGCCTCAACATCGGCGTTCAGTCATTTGACGACGCGCTTCTCGCCTTCCTGAAGCGCAGGCATTCTGTTCATCAGGCCCTGGAAACCATAGAAACCGCCCGCAACGCCG
>DNUI01000059.1 GCA_003508565.1 Syntrophaceae bacterium | reverse complement strand
CGCGAATCGATCCGGCATATTCATGATTTTGGACAAAACTTCTCAACCCATAAAAAAAAGATGGATGAGTTGCAGAAACGGCTTCACGAAGGTCGTTTTCACCTTGCCGTCCTTGGACAGTTCAAAAGGGGTAAGAGCACGTTTCTCAATGCATTGCTCGGTGATGCATTGTTGCCCAGTTCGGTGCTGCCCCTGACGGCAATCCCTACCTTTATTCAATTCGGGAAATCCATTCTCGTTCGCGCTTTAAACAGCGACAGTACCCTGAAAGAAGAAATACTTGGAACTCAACATGCGGATATCTCGGCATTTTTATCGAAATATGTTACCGAAGAATCAAACCCGCACAATCTCCTTGGCATAGGGTATGTAGAGGTTGTGTATCCGTCGCCGATTCTGGAAAAAGGCGTTGTGCTCATAGACACTCCCGGCATTGGCTCCACTTACAGACACAATACGGAAGCAACGCTCGCTTTTCTTCCCCAGTGCGATGCCGCCCTGTTTATGATCTCGGCGGATCCCCCCATCAGTGAAGTGGAACTGGACTTTCTAAGAAAGGTTCTTGGCAGGGTACCCAAACTGTTTTTTATTTTGAATAAGGTGGACTACCTGAACGAAGAAGAAAAAGAGGCATCCGTTCAGTTCTTTAAGAAAATCCTTCGTGAGCATGGATATGCTAAGGGTGATGTTCCTTTGTTCTGCGTCTCGGCCCGCCGAGGACTCAATGCCAAACTGTCTCAGGATAAAACCGGATGGATTGAAAGCGGTATGGCTGAAGTTGAAGACCATCTGATAGACTTTCTGGTACAAGATAAACATGATGCCCTACAGAGGGCATTGTCTCAAAAAGCAGGGGATATTCTCGCTGCTGTTCTCATGCAGATTCATCTTGCACTGCGAACACTGCAGATGCCGCTGGAGAAACTCGAAGAATGCCAGCGAATATTCGAAAAAAAAATAAACGATGCCGAACATCAGAGAGTCATTGCCGGCGATATGCTAGGCGGAGACAGAAAGCGGTCTTTGGAATTTCTTGAAAATCAATCACAGCTGCTTCGCCAAAAGGCGCTCGTTTACTTCAAAGGCATCATTGAGCCTGTGTTGAGAGATCAACCGGACATAGATGCCGCGAGGAAGGTGTTATCGGATGCAATTCCAACTTTTTTTGAAGAAGAGCTGTTCGAATTGTCGAAGACTTTTGACGTCCACGTGCACGAAACGCTGAATCCCCATCAGAAACGCGCCGATGAGCTGATCGAAGCGATTAGAAAGACCGCGTCGGATCTTTTCGACATACCTTATCATGCTCCGGAAAGTTCCGATGCCTTCGAAATGACGAGAGAACCATACTGGGTAACCCAGGAGAGGAAGACCTTTTTCAATCCCTTCCCGGAAGGTATGGTGATAAAAATGCTCCCTTCCGGTGTAAGACGACAACGGATAAGAAAGCGATTGCATGGAGATATTGAATCGCTGATAACGCAGAATGTGGAAAACCTCAGGTGGGCTACCTTACAGAACCTTGATCGGGCTTTTCGCAATTTCAGAACACTGCTTGATGAACGCATGTCGGATACGATTATGGCTACCCATGGAGCAATACAGGCGGCATGCGCCAGACGGAATGAACAATCCGAAGCCGTGCAGGAGGAGCTTATAAAACTCACGTCTGTGGCAGCGAGACTCGAGGCTATACTGAAAGAATTTCATAAGACCTGCTAAGGACAGTTTGACAGGAGGAATAGACATGATACGCAAAATTAAATCGATCCGTGCGATGGAAATACTTGACTCGCGTGGTAATCCCACCGTCAAGACATATGTAACCCTGGATAATGGTCTCATCGCTTCAGCGTCGTGCCCCTCCGGCGCATCAACGGGAGAGCATGAGGCCGTTGAGCTGCGGGACGGCAAGGGCCGCTATGGCGGCAAAGGAGTTATGAAGGCGGTAGCAAACGTCAATGAGAGAATTGCTCCTGTTCTCATTGACATGGATCCATCCCGGCAGGTGGAAATAGATCATCTCATGATTACCCTTGACGGGACACCGAATAAAGAAAAGCTCGGAGCGAACGCCATCGTATGCGTTTCCATGGCGGTAGCACGGGCGGCAGCTTTAGCCGCAGACCTGCCTCTATATGCGTATCTTGGCGGACAAGGCGCAATCAGGATTCCCATGCCGATGATGAACATCATCAACGGTGGTAAGCATGCGGATAACAGTGTGGATCTCCAGGAATTTATGGTCATGCCTATCGGCACCCCCACGTTCACCGAAGCCTTACGGTATGGTGTGGAAACTTTTCAGGCCCTGAGAGGTATCCTGAGGAAGAAGGGATACTCGACCGGCGTCGGCGACGAAGGGGGATTTGCTCCTGATCTCAAGAGCAACGACGAGGCCTGCGAGGTTATCATAGAGGCGATTACGGCAGCGGGATTCACGCCGGGAAAGGATGTAGCCATTGCCCTTGACCCTGCGGCAAGTTCCTTTTTTAAAAATGGCATGTATCACCTTTCCAAGTCCGAACAGGGAAAGAAGAGTAGTGCCGAAATGGTAGCCTTTTACAAGGCATGGATTGAAAAGTACCCGATTGTTTCCATTGAGGATGGTCTTGCGGAAAACGACTGGGAAGGATTCCGCCTGCAGACCGCGACTCAGGGAGACAAGATACAGATAGTAGGAGATGACATTTTCGTCACGAATACCAGATTCATCGCCCGAGGCATCCAGGAGAAGACCGCCAATTCCGTCCTGATCAAACTCAACCAGATCGGCACTGTTACAGAAACCATGGCGGCAATCAATCTTTGTAGAAAGGCCGGGTGGGGTTATGTGATCTCGCACCGGTCCGGGGAGACGGAGGATACCTTCATCGCCGATTTTGCCGTTGCTATGGGCGGTGGACAGCTCAAGACCGGCTCCGCCTGCCGCAGTGAAAGGATCGCCAAGTACAATCGGCTGTTAGAGATTGAGGCGGAACTCGGCCGCGCTGCAATCTTTGAGAATCCATTGAAAAAGAGCTTATAGCGTTATTTGTTAATATTTCTCAGAGGTGATGGAGTCCACCGGCAATTGCCTCACGTGGCTAATGACTCCTGCAATAATTGGTTATATTGGCGCAGGGTAAGAGCAGGAATTGCAGTTGTCAAGGTGGGCGACATATTATTACTTTCGCGATACAAAGGGGGTGCCCATCGGGAATCCCTTTTTTATGAAAAGCTCATCCGTGCATTTACCCCGCCTGAAAACTATATTTCCCATTTTTATAATGTACCGGAGTGTCGCACACTAGTTGCGATCTTGAGCACAAAAACGAAAGAATTATGAACGGTCAATGATACATGGTGTCCCACTTCTTCTGCCCACATTGCTGGAAAGATACAGATGGAAGGGCTATTGTTTGTCCTCATTGTGAATATGATATCTCGGAATATACGAAACTGTCTTATGAAGAAAAACTTGTCAACGCGTTGAGACACCCTATCAGGGAAAACAGAATGATGGCTATACGTTTGCTTGGTGAACTGCGGAGCAAGGCTGCCTTACCTTCTTTTGCCGCTATTCTTGAGAGAGAAGAAGATTTCTATGTGATCACGGGAATCATCCTCGCTTTGGACAGGATCGGCGGCGAGGAAAGCAGGAACATGATACGACAGCTGAAAACACACAAGTCAAGGCTTGTAAGAAAAGCGGCAACGAAGGTAATGTCTGAAATATCATGATGGGACACACACCCTTACCAGAATGGAATTTCAACGTGAAAACGAAAAGGTGTCGCACATCGCTTTGACTTTGAAAGTGAATGATAACGTATGAATAAAAGCAGCATAAAGGATGAGGAGGAGCATACGGCAATCGTTCATTGCCCTTTTCTGGCATTTCGATCACCATATGATGACAGCCGGGAGGAATCTTTCAAATACA
>DNUI01000090.1 GCA_003508565.1 Syntrophaceae bacterium | reverse complement strand
GAGATTTTTCCGACGGCCTGAACGGCGTCCGTGTGAAAGATGATACCTTTCTGCCGGGCAATAGTACCTATTTCTGATATTGGCTGAATAACACCCGTTTCATTATTTGCGGCCATTATGCTGATGAGAATTGTATTTTTACCAATGTTTTTGAGGACGTCATCAGGATCTACCTGGCCGTCTGCATTGACGGGGAGGTAGGTTACACGGAATCCCTCTTTTTCCAAATCCTCGCATGTCTTCAGTACCGCGTGATGTTCAATACCTGATGTAATGATGTGGCTTCCTTTTGTCCTGAGTATTCGTGCTGTGCCCCGGATGGCGAGATTATCCGATTCCGTACCCCCGCCGGTAAAAATGATTTCCTGAGATTTTGCTCCTAAACAATCAGCAACCTTCTTCCGTGATTTTTCCAAAGCGATTTTTGCTTCTCTGCCCAGCCTGTATGAACTTGACGCGTTTCCAAACTGTTCCTTCAGATAGGGCTCCATGATCCGGAGGACCTCAGGATGAAGGCGGGTTGTTGCGTTGTGATCAAGGTAAATCATGGATATGTGTTTTCCTCTTATGCAGTATCAAGAGTCGGCCGCCTTTTTTCATAGTCTTGAATGGCGGCTAAGAGTGCATTAATACCCATGAGAGAGCAATGCCGTTTGTTTTCGGGGATGCCACCCAGGGCAAGGATGACATTGTCATCGGTCAGTTTTTTTGCCTCTTCGATTGTTTTCCCTGAGGCCAGCACAGTGGTCATGCTGCTCGTCGCGATAGCGCCGGGACAGCCAAAGGATTTGAATTTGATATCAGAAATTCTTCCATCCCTTACCTTGATCCAGAGCTTCATCTGGTCACCGCAGGATGGATCGCCAATCATGGCATATCCGTCAGCGTCCTCAATCTCACCGACGTTCCGGGGGTTTACAAAGTTATCTATGACAATGTTGGTATAAAAAAGCACAGGCCCTGCGTGCGTTTGCGGTTCCTCTTCATATTCATTATTCTTTTTATACAGGTCTCTCCAGTCATTGGATTCCTTCGCCATTGTTTCTGTTACCTTCTATATTGTCCTAACTTCCTATATTCATATGGTTTTTTATGATAGAAGCCGGATTTGATGTGCGAATATAGGACAAGGATACATATGTGTCAAGGAAAAATGAAAACACGAGTACGGATTTCTGTTCCGAGAACCCGGCATGAAATCATTCTCCGTAGTTGCACTATCCCCATTCACAGACTATGTTCCTGCAAAGCACGGAAAAGCAGGATTATGGCCGTACAGATAATAAGAATATAGATTCAGTAACAGCGATAACCCCATCCAAGAACCCCGGGAATTGCAATCTTGCTGAAAGCCCCCCTTTTAAGAGTCTCCTTGAAATAAGAATAGACTTCCGTCCAAGGCTCCCATGACGAACATCCATTGCCAGTCAATTATGGGCCTATCCTTGATATAATAGGGTGGGTTTGTGACCGGAGAAAAGCGATGTATGATCGGTTCTGGTGCTATGTTTGATTACTCCGAAACGCAAGAGCTGCGTGGTAGTTTAAAAAAAGTGATCCCCCGGAAGGCGGAGGTTCTTCCTCCCGGGGGATCTGTTAAAAGGAATGGTTACCAGTTACCTCTCATCATGCCGTGGCTACCACCATGATAGCCATGGCCTCTGCCGTAAAATCCCTCACCGCCTTTCATACCGCGGCCAAACCCTTGTCCCGGTCCAAATGCCTTCAATTGCTCCTGCTGCTCAGGAGTCAGTACTTTGAGTACGTTAAGTCTGTGGACGGTCCTTTTATCCTGCATCTGATCCCGGATGGTCCTGATCTCTTTCTGCATCGCCAGTATCTTTTCTTGATCGGGGTTCTGCTTCAGCCAGAGCAGTCTCAATTCGCCCCGTTTGCTGAACATCCTATCCCGAAGGGGCTTTACATCCTTCAGATGAGCTTCACGAAGGGCATTGACTTTCGCTGTCTGTTCTGCAGTCAGATTAAGTCCGGACAGAGCCGTGACATCCCCGCCGTAACATTGCCCCCCACCGTGGCCTCTGCCCCATCCCGGACCGAAAGCGAATGCGGAGGCCGCAAAAACTGTCACAGTAATCACTGTGACGAATGTCATTACTAATTTTTTCATGGTTATATTCTCCTTTTAAGTATTTTCTTTTAATTGTGTAGAGAGCAAGTGTCGTGCCATATGGCCAGTGTATGATGTAACTCATTTACATTGCTCAGTTATTTGCGAAGTTCCCACAACGAGTGGCCAGTGTACAGAGCTGCCGGCAAGAAAAATGTGGATAATAAGTATCCAATTGTGGTATCCAGTTGTCTAAAAAGTATCCAGGTACCTATGAAGAACACAGAACACAGAAGCAGGAAAAAATTCTGGGCTGGTATTTCACCTTGGTTTATCATCGGAGCAGTCGTTATTTTAGTGCCCATCTTCATTATGATGGCCCTGGAGAATATTAGCAAACAGGAGGACTACACTACTCAGCTTCTGATCGAAAAGGGAGAAGCCCTCATCAGGTCGTTTGAAGCAGGTGCGCGAACGGGTATCGGAATGCGCTGGAGCAGTTTTCAGCTCCAGAAACTATTGATCGAAACGGCGGAGCAGGAAGGCGTAGACCACATAATACTCACGGATACCGACGGCACGGTCATTGCCGACAGCGACCCCTCGATGATAGGAGAGAGGTACGGTGTGGATCTTGAGCTTGTTCGTATATCCGGATTGAAGAAAGCAGAATGGCGCCAGGTCCCAAACCTTGAAGGCGCCGACACATTTGAAGTATACCGCCGGTTTGCTCCGACAGAGACATTCGCTCAGGAATTTTTCCGTATGCTGAGTTCTGAGCACAGATCCTCTGAATCAGGCACTACGGGTGCAGGCATTCAATCATCCGGTTTGGTCATATTTGTGGGCATGGATATGGGGCCCATTGATGCATTGAGAAAACAGGATAGGGAACATACGATCTGGATGTCCGTTATTTTTGTGTTGATAGGGATATCAGGCATAATCTCTCTGATCCTCGCCCAGAGTTACCGCTCAGCAAAGATATCTCTATCACGGATAAAGGCCTTCTCGGACAGCCTGGTGGAAAACATGCCGATTGGTCTCATCGCCATAAACGATCGGGATGAAATCATTTCCCTTAACCAGACCGCGGAATCCGTGTTCGGATACTCCGTCCGGGACATTTCCGGCAAAAAGGCAGGGGACATTCTGCCTGAGCCCTGTAAAACACTTCTTGAAACCCTCAAAACCGAAAAAAAAGTGATCGAACAGGAGATAGAGTGCCCGGTAAAAGATGGGAGGATCGTTCCCCTGGAAGTAATTGCGACAGTGTTGGAAGAGGGTACGGGTGATTTTCTCGGGTATGTGATTCTGTTCAGGGATATTACAGAGATCCTTCACCTCAAAAAAGAGATGGAAAGGAGCCGGCGCCTCGCGTCCCTCGGAAGTCTTGCCGCCGGTGTGGCCCATGAGATCAGGAATCCGTTGAGTTCCATTAAAGGCTTCGCCACTTTTTTCAAGGAGAGGTATCACAACAACCCGGAAGATCGCAAAACCGCTGAAATCATGGTACAGGAAGTGGAACGCCTGAACCGGGTCATCAGTCAACTCCTCGAGTTCGCGAGACCGATGGATATGAACAGGCGTTGGAATTCCATCCAGGAAATAATCCGGCATACACTGAAGATGATCGAAGGCGAGGCGGGAGAGAAGAAGATTTCCCTCCGTGCAGATATCCCCACCGAACCAGGAAACATTTTCATCGATGCGGATAAAATCACGCAGGTGATGCTGAACCTCTACCTGAACGCGATCAGCGCAATGGAACGCGGGGGTACACTTGGTGTGGCCCTTTCCCTGCCTGACGACCGGATGGTACAGATTGATGTGTCCGATACGGGAGCGGGAATTGATGAGGAAAATCTGCTCCGTATCTTCGATCCGTACTTCACGACGAAACCCTCGGGGACGGGACTTGGGCTCGCCATCGTCTACAGGATCATTGAATCCCATGGCGGAGAGATCAGGGTAGAGAGCGAACGGGGAAAGGGAACAAAGGTAACCGTCCTTCTTCCGGTCGGTCCGGCCACTACGGTGTCAAATCAAACATAATCCCGTGAAGGAGTAACATACTGCCCATGAAAGAAAAAAATACCATCCTGGTGGCGGATGATGACCTGGCCCATCGCACCATGCTGCGGACGCTTCTCGGCGGCTGGGGGTACGACGTCGCTGAAGCCGACGACGGCCAGAGCGCCGTAGAAGCGGTTCACGAAAGACCCTTCGACCTGGTTCTCATGGATATCCGTATGATCAGGGTTTCCGGGCTGGAGGCCCTGGTGGAGATCAAGCGTTTCAACCCCGCCATTCCTGTGGTCATCATGACGGCCTACGCGTCGGTAGAAACCGCGGTGAAGGCGCTGAAAGAAGGGGCCTACGACTACCTCACCAAACCTCTCGACTTCGACGAACTGAAGATCATCATGGAACGGGCCATGGAGCATAGACGTCTGCAGGAGGAAAACCGCTATCTCCGGGAGAGCCTTGCCTCGCAGTTCGATCGGCGGAACCTCATCGGGCAGAGCGGTCCCATGACGAGGCTTATGGAAACCGTTACCCAGGTTGCGCCATCAGAAGCAACCGTATTGATCACCGGTGAATCCGGAACGGGGAAGGAAATGATCGCGGGCGCCATCCACTTCAACAGCCGGCGGAAGGA
>DNUI01000221.1 GCA_003508565.1 Syntrophaceae bacterium | reverse complement strand
TCCACTAAACCGGGGGAAGACCAGACAGTAATCCATGATGAAAACAGAGGCAATTTCCCTCTTGACTTTTCATTTTCATAAGAGCATTCGTTAATCGTTATTTCTCCCATCGCTCAGTAAACCCCTCAACCTAACCCCTTTGGCCCTCTGGTGAGTAAAATGAAATTGTGTTGGAACATCTTGGTTTTTGCCGGACGGCAATATCAAAGAATTTGGAGATAGAATATGGCAAAAGTAAAAACAGTAAGAGAAGTTGTGGGGCAAGTAGTTGTTACATCGTCTGCGGAACGGGAGAAGGCCATCGCATTACACGATTATGTTCGTGAAAGCATCAAGTTCGGTTTCAACAAATACCTCGACGAAGATCAATCTGATTACACGTTGACCTATGGTTATGGTCACTGCAATTCTCAGAGTCGGTTGATGGTCAATTTATTTCGGTCTATTGGTTTAGAGGCCTACCAGCACTTTGTCGTGATCCCTAAAGATATCCTGAACGGTTCGATTCCCCCCAGCAGAAGTTGGTTGCTCCCTAAAGAATTGTGCCACAGCTATGTTGATGTCAAAGTAGAGGGCAAATGGTGTGCTATTGATAGCTTTATTATTGATACACCCCTGCTTAAGGCCGCACAGGCCATATTAGTAAAAGAAGGCCGTCCTCTCGGCTATGGCGTGCGTGTTGATTCAATCAATGTCTGGGATGGGACAAGTGATGCCTTTTCCCAGTTTGATCAGAGCATGATGATTGAGGATCATGGCCGTGTCGAAGAACTTGAAGTCTATTTCTGCACCAGTAAGTATCGCCACAAGATTATAGGATTACGTTTTAATACGATATTTAGGCTCATGGGAGAACGCGGTATGGCCGCTGGTATTGCTCACCTTGATAGTATCCGAAAGTCTTTCACGACCTAAATTGAAACTGTCTTAAAATCAAATTTAAGCCAGGACAATTTATCTCTTTCGATCCGCAATGCTCAATATTGAAGACCACCCATTTCTGAGCAGTTGTAGATGTAACAGAGTGTCCAGCAATTTCACCCAATAACCAACATTCCTATTGACAATCGTTGATCATTATATCTTAGTCATACATGTTTCCCTTGTCTTATACTCCGGCCATCAAGAAGAAATGCTTTATCAAAATATGTTGACGGGAGTCTGAAAGAGATGCTATTAATGAACAAAGCTTCAAACGAAGTAGGATCTCTCTATATATAAAGGGCAGGCAGGATGAGATCGGTATCAGTCTTAGCCATAACGGCCTGCTTACAGCATATGCTTTTAGTTTTTTAGACCATACACTGGCTATTCCATATGGAAACAGCCTTCACTGAAATCTGTGACCTTCGACATATGACATTCTCTGTCTGGGAAAAAGAAAAGGTCACATCCATATTGATTTGAGGCATATGGAAATCACCGTCCGCACTTTCAGCACGTCGGCGGGATTGTGATCTTGTTGTCTCACCGTCAAAAAATTCCATTTTCAGTATAGTCTTGCCAAGCAGCAAGAGATTGCAGGAGACCGGGCGGAAAAGAAATGTTGATCCGCAAACGGTCACCTGGGATGCTTCACCCAGCACACCTGCGAGCTTGATGAATGGTTGATGATGGGCCTATGTGCTTGCGGGGTTAGGATTTTCATGCATATGGGCACACTCTGAACTACATGAAAGGAGGGATTTACGGGAAAAGTATCAATTGTTATGCCAGGGGGAAAATGTCAATGCGCAATTGGCAAGGTCGATCTTTTTAAAAAGGAGGGAAACAATGTCAGGTGAAAAAATTTATGAGGAATTTGGTCACTATTTCACACCACCAAGTTGGGAAAGCAAGGCAATGCAACCGGAAGAATTTCATGCATACCATCAAGAATCTGTAAAAGACAGAGATTCGCGAATCGCTTACTGGAGTGAATGGGCAAATAAACTGAGCTGGTTCAAAAAATGGGATCAGGTCTTGGATGACACAAGGCCTCCATTTTACAGATGGTTCGTCGGCGGCGAAACGAACCTTAGTTATCTCTGCCTGGATTGGCAGATAGCCCAGGGGAGAAAAAATAAAATTGCCCTTATCTGGGAAGGCGAACCGTTTGATGACGAGATGAGAAGACCGGAGGATATCAAGAAGTTTACTTATTATGACCTGTATCGCCGGGTAAACCGTACGGCGTTTGCGTTAAGAGAAAAGCTGGGAGTGAAAAGAGGCGAAATCGTTACCATATACATGCCGATGGTGCCGGAACTGCTTATATACATGCTTGCAATTCAAAGACTTGGGGCAGCTCATAGTGTCATATACAGCGGTTTCAGCGCCCTGGCCATAGCCGAAAGAGCCATTGCAGCGGGATCGCGCTATATCATCACCGCCGACGCTCTCTATCGCCGGGGAAGCATTCTCCCGCTGAAGGAAATTGTCGATGAGGCAATAGAAATATGTCAGGAGAGGGGGCACAACATTAAAAATGTCGTTGTACTGAAAAGAACGAATAGAGATGGAATCCCCTGGAATAATAGAAAGGATATATGGCATCACGAACTCATAAGAAACATTACGGAAAATGTGTATGTGGAACCAGTAAAACAGGGCTCGGAGGACTTCTCCTATATTTTATACACTTCGGGAACAACGGGAGCACCGAAAGGTATCCAGCATAGTATAAGCGGTTATGCAACCGGCCTCTATGCAACCATGAAACTCATTTTTGACATTAAAGAGGATGACATATTCTGGTGTGCCGCCGATGTCGGATGGGTCACCGGACATTCTTACATCGTGTACGGACCACTGATGACCGGCGCCACAACGGTCATGTATGAAGGAGCGCCTATTCATCCTCGTCCCGACAGATGGTGGCATATGATTGAGAGGTATGGCGTAACCATATTTTATACTGCACCGACGGCAATAAGGATGCTGATGAAATTTTCGTTAGAAAATGTCACGAGACACGATCTGTCGACATTGAGAATCATGCATTCCGTCGGTGAACCGATAAATCCCGAGGCGTTTCGCTGGTACTATCACCACATCGGCAAAGATAATATTGTGGCGTCAAGCACGTGGTGGATGACGGAAACAGGCCACATTATTACGGGACACGTCCCCGGTCTTGAAAAAATTTATCCTCTCAAGGCCGGAACGAACGGGTTCCCTCTGCCCGGCATAGATGTGGAAGTTCTTGATGAGGAGGGACTTCCCTCAAAACCGGGTGAAAGGGGATATTATTGTATAACGACACCATGGCCGGGTATGGCGATGACGCTCTATAATGACCCGGAAAAGTTTGTTGAAGTATATTGGGGAAAATACTCCAAAGAAAAAGAAAATAAATGGTACTTCTATACCGGGGATTTTGCGGTAAAAGATAAAGACGGATATGTGTGGGTTCTGGGAAGAGCTGATGATGTCTTGAAAGTCGCGGGACACAGGATTGGCACCGCGGAAGTCGAATCGGCAATGATTTCTCATACTGCCGTAGCCGAATCGGCATGCACCGGTAAACCGGATCAACTGAAGGGAGAGGTTCCCGTTGTTTTTACCGTGTTAAAACAAGGTTTTATAGCAACACCTGAACTGCGGGCAGAGCTGAAGGCTCATCTGAGAAAAACGATGGGTGCCATCGTTGCTTCAGATGTTGACATCCTCATTGTGGATTCCGTTCCGAAAACAAGGAGCGGTAAAATAATGAGAAGATTGTTAAAGGCAGTGGTATCAGGGGAAACACTCGGGGACGTTACCACCCTGGAAGACGGGGTCGCGATTGAAGATGCAAAAAAATCTTTCGATATGCTGAAATCATCAATCGAAACAAGT
>DNUI01000135.1:3091-4203 GCA_003508565.1 Syntrophaceae bacterium | reverse complement strand
ACATCTTCCACATTTTTGCCTTCAAATGGAGGAAAACCCGAAAAAGCGTGATAGAATGTAGCACCCAATGAATATATGTCGCTTCGACAATCCACAGGAAGACCCTTGATGCAATCTGGCGATATGTAAAGAGGTGATCCGACGATTCCATCGGAGTTAGTTTCCATCTTCTTTCCATCGGTAATTTTCGCGACACCAAAATCAACGATTTTGAGCATACCCCTATCAGTAATCATGATGTTTTCCGGTTTGACATCACGATGAATGATATTCATTTTACTGACAAAATCGAGAGCCAGACACACGGTAATGAAATATTTTAAACCCTTCGAAATATCCAGATTTTGTTTTTCCTTTATCATATCTGCCAGTGTTTTTCCGTTGATGAATTCCATAACGAAGTAGAGGATTTCATTCATGTTTCCGATATAATATATTTGTGCTATATTTGGATGGTTCAACTGAGAAATCGTACGAGCTTCCTTGATAAACATCTTCCTGAAGGTTTCATGTGATGAAAGTTCATAAGAGATAACCTTGAGTGCGACTGTTCGTTCGAGAGCTATATCCCAGCCTTTAAAAACACCGCCCATGGTACCCGCACCGATAAAGGATACGGCTTTATAGTTGTCCAATTGTTTTCCCACCAGACTTTGGTAAAATCGAATATCAAGTGACTTTTCCTTTATGGTGCCGGCATCATTCTGTTTTTGATAAGGCAAAACAATCGTTTTTTGGGAATCTTGCATGGTGAGGTTCTTCTGGAGATGTTGTGTAGTCCTCTCAACAGGGTCTTCGGTTCTCATCAGCATGGCGATGTGTTCATGCACTTCCCACCAATCTTGTGTCTCCTCGATTTCTGTTCCTATCACTGCGGGATGTTGGGGGTTGTTGAATGTAATTTCTTTTATATAACCTTTTAATACCCGTATCCCGTCGGGTAACAAAATTTTGATGTGAAGAACGGAGCCTGGTTTTCCAAGCAATGAAGTCTCCACAGTGATACCCTGTCTATTGATATTCTTTACCTTTCCTGGCATCCATAGGACGCTGTCACGGGAGATTTCAATATGTATCGGGGAAAGAGAATAGTTTTTTTCACTTTCCCGTCG
>DNUI01000135.1:0-3079 GCA_003508565.1 Syntrophaceae bacterium | reverse complement strand
TTGCATGTCATCCCTGAACGGCATGATCTCATTGATGCGTTCGAGTAAAACCTTTTCGTCCAGGGGATACACGATGAAATCTGATGCCCCTCTGGCAAAAGCCTCTGAAGACCGTCCCTGATCATGTACAGGGACAAAAAAGACAAAAGGTATGGTTAACAGGAGAGGATCACTTTTTAGAAATGTCAAGAATTCACATCCGCTGGTATCCTGCAAGGCATTATCACAGATTATAATCCCTACTCGAATGGTATTAAGCAAAATGAGGGCGTCATCCACATTCATTGCCTTAAGCACTAAATAACCGGCCTTGCAAAGAGAATTATGGGTGGCTTCTAGCACTTCCCTGTCACGGTTAATCAGGAGTATATAACTGTTCTGTTCCATTTTTTTCGGATGTTAAACGTCGTAACTAGAACTTATGATGAATCTTTTCACTCTTGTCAATACGAAAACAGCAAATACTTTATTGGTATTATGTGTCTTTATTATTCGGTTTAATGCACACATACAGAGAAAAAGACTGACTGCCCACGTTAAATATCAGCACTGCTATAGATGTATCGTGGATATGTCCGACCTGGTGACCGGAACCAACCACAACTGACGGTAAAGAGATTTCAAAGTGATATGGTGTTCCCACAAAATCTCTTTTTGTGGAACCGCTGATCATGTTTATGATTTCACTTACGCCATCGTGAATCAGTTCTGCATCAAGCTTTCCCTCTTCTACTCCCATCATCTTTGCAACAATCATTTTTGCCAGGTTCCAGTAGAAGGTTACCACGAGGGTTCCTTCGGCATTTCCAGACAGTCCCATTATTCCTGATACATCCCCGAATATTTTGATGTCATTGGAGAAATAAGCTTCCTGGAATTCTACCTGGAGAGATGCCATCGTCTCCAGCACATTGCAGGTGTTTTTGACAAAAGGAGTAAGATATTCCAATTCCTCTTTCATGGGTTTTCTGTTGGGGATCAAATGACCATTTAAAATCTGTCCGCACGCGGCAGGTGAATCACTTAAGGATAGTACTTCTGTGGCACCTGCCATGATATAGACTTGTGACGGAATATGGTTGTCTTTGCTTCTAATAAGGACAATGGGAAGATTCCTGAAATTGCAGGCATACCTCAAGCTGCGGATTCGCTTCACGTTATATTCCTGATCTCCGCCATCTTCAAGAATAATCATCTGATAGCCATCAAGCGGCATTCCCTCGTGAAAAGGATCATTTTGAATGGAGACCTTCCCTCCAAAGAGCTCTGACACGGATTTGTTTAATTGGGGGCTGCAATCAATTCCAAGAATTCTGTTCATAAAAAATGATCTCCATTTCTAATGTATTGTGTAGTGCCTCGGGTTCTCTTCCCCTCACACATTCTATGTTGTCAGTGATGTTCAATATGCTGCTGCTGGAAAAACGTTAAGATTATGCAACCTATCATTTATCTTTCATTGTCGTCTTCTTTTCCAAGACATGATGAATTGTATCGATCAACCTTTCCGGTGTAAAAGGCTTCGAAAGATAACCCCATGCACCGGCATTGATGACTTCTGCAATCCTTTCTTCTTCTGATTCGGTTGATATCATCAATACCGGGATATCCCTGTATTGATCATTAGTCTGCATGGATTTCAAGGCATCGATACCATTCAAGATAGGCATATTCCAGTCAAGCAGTATCAGGTCTACTTCGTTACTCCTGGCTCCCAAAAGATCCAACACTTCCTTACCGTTTGTGGCGTGAATGGCCTCACAGCCTATTGAACTGATCGTTTTATCAATTATGTTACGTATCATTCGCGAATCATCTGCAACGATCACTTTCATTCTGGGTCCCCCTTTTTTGAACAGGTTAAAATTCTATGGCAGGCGAAGCTTTATGTACATTTGCAATGCCCTGAATCAGTCCATACGCATACAGGTAATAATAGAGAGATCGCGGAATAGGCAGTACGCCACCATGGTGATAACCGCAAATAATCCTTGTGCTGATGACCATTTCTATTCGATCAAATGAACACGAACAGGTACGTAGTAAATCATTGAAGAATGTATCACGACTATCTGTCACATTTATCGGCAGGATTGCGTAAATCTTTAGTAAATTGTTGACTTGTATCTATATAATATAACGGAATTATTGTTTAGTAAGGTGCAACAAGAGTGATTGGGGAGTGTTTGAAATGCAGTATAGTATCAGCATCTATGGCTCCTTGTTCCCGTTTTCCATTGACATGTACTGCCTTTTTCTTTATGCTCCCCTCCTACGTGTTTCCCGCCGAATTTGATTGATCCGAAGGAAATGGCGGGAACGGCAAATGTAGTATAACCATGAAATACACGACAGAAACGAAAAAGGGAGATTTACGGGCGAAGTGCATAGAAGAGTTGGCCCGCAAAAGAGGCTTGGATGAGATTGAGGCGCTTGTCCTCGACAATCGTCTACTCACACTCATCAAGATCATCTCCACGGGTTTGGGGGAAGACATGAACCTGAACATCGTGCCGGGTGATCGATGGAAATACGATACAGAGACCAATCAAATAATATTCCCCGTCGAATTGCTGTTGATATCAACTCCAGAAGAAATTATCGGTTTTTCCGCACATGAGGCAGGTCACCGACAGATATCCCGTCACAATTTAAGGAAAGCGGTCTTTAAACGCTTTTTCTCCAGAGAATACACGCGGCTCCTGCTCAATGCCTTCGAGGACAGCCGGGTCGATAACTGGCTGATCAGCGTCTATAAGGGAATAAAACACTACCTTGACATAACATATGATGACTTGCTCCCCGAGAATTTAGGCGTATCGACATATGTAGATCACCTGCGGGGAGAAATAGCCGAACGGGCGAATATCTCCTGTCACCCCTTTCTCTTGTATCCCAATTTAGAGTACCTGCTGGGCATGCGGTATTACTGGAGGTATAGCCGACTGCCTTCCCAGATCATGAATCCTGAAGTCACGGAGGCGCTGGAGCGCACCTATGGGGATTTTGATGCAATTTTCAACCATTATCCATCGGGGCGGGTTTCGGAAGTGGAGATGATGGAGTATGCCGAAGAAGC
>DNUI01000132.1 GCA_003508565.1 Syntrophaceae bacterium | reverse complement strand
TCCATGACTACCTTCATCAAAAAAAGTGCTGATGGAACATATCTTCTCAACGGGAGCAAATGTTTTATTACGAATGCCTCTTATGCCTCACAGTTTACGGTTTTTTGTAAAGTTGGGAAGCCGACAGGAAACTTCATGGCCTGTGTGATAGTTCCGGCACCGCCAGTCCTTTCCTCAGACCCGAACAATGTTGCCATAGGAAAGGAAATATCTCTCCCAGGAGGAGGGAAAATCACTATCGGCAAGCCGGAAGACAAATTAGGACAACGTTTGTCAAATACCGCCGCAATTACGTTCGAAGACGTAGTAATTCAAGAGAAGCAGATCATCGGTGACCGAAGATTGGGTTTCAAGTATATCATAGATGTTCTCGATTATGCGCGGCCCATGGTGGCGGCTATTGGCGTTGGCCTTGCACGGCGGGCCCTTGATGTCACACTTGCCTATACAAGGGAGCGCAAACAGTTCGGCCAGAGGATCTGTGACCTCCCGGTGGCGAGAGAAACACTGGTGCAGATGTGGAAAAAGGTGGAACTTTCTGAGATGGCTCTGATGAAAGCCGCATTCAAAGTGCAGGAAAGGGCGGAAGACAGAGGTATTTTTGCTTCCCTCGCCAAGAATATGGCTGCCGAAGCAGCCCTTTTCTGCGCAAACGAAGGTCTACACCTTCACGGCGGATATGGTTTCATGCAGGAATATGAAATTTCGAAACTGGCAAGAGATGCACACATCATTGATATTTATGAGGGCGTACGAGAAGTTCAGAACATGATCATCGGAAGGGAAATTGTTTAATTATGCTTTATCTGCATGGTCTTGGCCATTTTTACCCGGAGAATATCATCACGAATCGCTTCCTGGAAGAACTGGATATCGGAACATCCGAAGAGTGGATTCTGGAAAGAGTGGGAATTCGTACCCGGCGCACGGCTCTTCCTTTAGACTACATAAAAGAGACAAAAAACGGAGATCCACGAGAAGCATTTGCTGCCAGCCTCTATAATAATGCCCAGACCGGCGCTGCTGCCTCCCGGATGGCCCTTGATCGTGCCGGAATCAAGCCGGAAGATATTGGGCTTGTCATCTCAGGCAGTTCTGCCCCGGACAATGTCTCTCCCGCAGAAGCGACAACCGTAGCGGCAGAGCTGGGTATTGATGCTCCCTGTTTTGATCTTAATTCTGCCTGTACAAGCTTTGGAATGCAGATACATTTTCTCAGCCAGATGAAGCCGGAGTCTTTGTCTCCCTTCGTTCTTGTGGTAAATCCGGAAAATCTTACCCGCTGCATCGACTATTCTGATAGAAATTCTGCCGTATTATTCGGTGATGGGAGCTCTGCTGCTGTCGTTTCAGCTACTATTCCGTCAAAAGCGGTCTTTACCGCGTGCCGTTGTGAATCTAAACCATCATCCTGGGATAAGGTAAGTATTCCCCGGATGGGCTACTTCCAGCAGGATGGAAATGTTGTACAGGGTTTTGCGATCCGTAAGACAACGGAGTCCATACGCACATTGCAGGACACTTTTTATGTTAATGGTGACCGCTTTATCTTTATCGGCCATCAGGCCAACCTGGGGATGCTGAAGACCGTTTGTGATCGCACCGGTATTACTGAGCAAAATCATTGGCATGCAGTAGCAGACTACGGCAATACCGGATGTTCAGGTGCACCCGCTGTTTTAAGTCAGCACTGGGATGAACTCCATCCGGGAGATCATGTGGCTATCGCCATTGTAGGAGCTGGATTTACTTGGGTTTCTATGATGTTGAAGGTGGAAGAATCATTATGAAATATGATGAGTTCAGGGAGTGTCAGAGCTTCAGGCTGGATCATCTCATAGCGTTTTCTTATGGAACGCTGGTGGATGACCCGCCCGCGGGATTTGATGCCCGCTTGCCTGCGCCGCCTTTTCTTATGATAGATCGTATTTTGTCATGCAAGAGTGTTGGCAGACAGGGCTTTATCGTGGCCGAACAGGACATCAGGATAGATGCATGGTATTTTCAATGCCATATGCCGGGAGATCCCGTACAACCGGGCTGTCTCTGCGTTGATGCCGTATGGCAACTACTGGGCTTTTACTGCGTCTGGCGCGGCGCCCTTGGTGCTGGCAGAGCTTTGGGTTGCAGCGAGATTACCTTTAGTGGTCAAATCCGCCCCTATAATAAATGTGTCCGGTATGAGATAGAAGTAAGACGTTTCTCCCAACTGAAAGACTCAGGGGCAAGCATTGCGATTGCTGAAGGCAATATATTTGTGGATAATGAGTTGATAGCTCAAGTCAAAGACGCACGCACCGGCGTATTCCAGGGCATTGTGTATCCCGATTACCCGAAACGATCTGCCAACTCTGTCGGTGGAATCATGCGAGGAAGCTCATGAACGAAAAACCCGTAGCAATTGTAACCGGTGGTGGAAAGGGGATCGGCGCGGCGTGTTGCAGGGCGCTGGCGGATGGATTTCAAGTGGGCATTCATTACCGTTCCAGTGAGGAGCAGGCAAAATCAGTTCTTGCCGAGGTCGGGGATGGGTTTCTTCTCCGGGCAGATCTGTCTGACATCGACCAGGTGGAAGCCATGGTCAATACGGTGAAGGAAAGGGCAGGGCGCGTGGACGTGCTCGTGAATAATGCNNGCGTGGAACCTGGTACCTGACCAAACGAATCATACGCCTTTTTATGCTGCGTCAGGGAGGTGGTCGTATCATTAATATTTCCAGCGTTGTAGGACACACGGGAAATGGCGGCCAGATTCCTTACACCATGGAAAAGGCCGCACTCGATGCGTTCACAAAATCCTTGTCAAAGGAATTAGCGGGGCGTAATATCCTCGTAAATTCCATTGCCCCGGGGTTTATCGAAACAGAGATGACACAGAATCTCCCTGAGGATGTGCAACGGAGAATTCTCGACAATATTACCCTGAACCGCATAGGACGTCCCGAGGAAATAGCCGAAGTGGCGGCCTTTCTGGCCACGCGCGGTTCATATATATCCGGTAGCGTTATCCATGTGAACGGGGGATTATATGGGGGCTAGCCAGGAAACTATATTACAGATTTTACATAGTGTTCCTCAGCAGTACCCATTTCGCTTTATCGACGAGATACTGGAACTCGATGAAGAACATATTGTGGGTGCATACCGTTTCCGCGTAGATGAGTATTTTTATCAAGGGCATTTCCCCGGCCAGCCAATCACCCCGGGTGTTATTCTTATTGAAACAATGGCGCAAACGGGAGTCGTTGCCTTCGGTCTTTATCTGCACATGAAGCGAATGACTCCACCTCTCGAAAAAGCAAACGGGCTGACTACACTGTTTACTGTTGCCGAAGGGGTTGAATTTACCGGGATTGTACACCCTGGTGAGCGGGTCATCATCAGAGGTGAAAAAATATATTTCCGCATGGGAAATTTGAAATCAAAGGTCAGCATGGAAAGGGAAAATGGTGAAACCGTCAGTTTCGGTATTCTATCTGGAAGGGGAGTCCCGGCGGGAAAATTATAAATTCTAAATATTATTCGCTGTTAGTGATATCTGCGTTGGCTATATTGAAAATTTAGTGCTTTATTTATGGAGGGTTAATTTAGTTTGAAGAGAAGAGTAGTGATAACGGGAATGGGCGTGGTTGCCCCCAATGCCCATGGTTTAGACAATTTTGAAGCAGCCCTGCGGGAAGGCCGCTCGGGTATCCGATTTATACCTGAGTTGCAGGAATTAAATTTTGGCTGCCAGATCGGCGGCATTCCTCAGGACTTTAATAATATTCGCAGCAGTTACTTTGATCACGAAAAATTGATGTCTATAAACGACAATATCGGATATGCTGCTGTGTCTGCTATTGATGCATGGAGAGATGCAGGTTTTAGCGTACCTGCTGACGATGATGATTGTGTGGACTGGGAAACAGGTGTAATTGTCGGCTCCGGCATCGGCGGCATGGATACCATTACCAATACGCTTATACCCATGGTTTCCCAAGGGAAAGTGCGCCGCATGGGAAGCCGGGTTGTGGAGCAGGTAATGAACAGCGCAACCAGCGCCAGTATTGCCGGACTGCTCGCACTGGGAAATCAGGCAACTTCAAATTCATCCGCTTGCAGCACAGGGAACGAAGCGATCATTGAGGCAATGTGGAGAATACGCCTGGGGCTTGCTAAACGTATGTTGGCCGGTGGATCTGAAGGGCCATCCCCCTATATATGGGCAGGATTTGATGCCATGCGTGTCATCTGCCGTAAGTTCAATGATCAACCGGAATTGGCTTCACGGCCCATGAGCGCCACAGCAAACGGTTTCGTACCCGGTTCGGGAGCGGCGGTTCTGGTTCTGGAAGATCTGGAGTCCGCCTTGGAGCGCGGGGCTAAAATTTACGCAGAAATTCTTGGAGGCACTGTGAATTGCGGCGGGCACCGTATGGGCGGTTCCATAACCGCACCGAACCCGGAAGGGGTCAAGCGCTGCATTCGGGCAACCGTATCTGATGCCGGTATTGCACCTACGGAGATTGATGCGATCAACGGCCATTTAACGGCCACATTTGCAGATCCCTACGAGGTGAAAAACTGGTCAGCATCCCTTGAACGCGGCCCTGAGAATTTCCCCTACATAAACTCCACAAAGTCATTAATCGGCCATTGTTTAGGGGCAACAGGTGCCATCGAAAGCGTGGCCGTGGTATTGCAATTATACAAGGGATTTATCCATCCTTCCGTCAACTGCGAGGACATCCATCCGGATATTTCTGAATATAGGGATAAAGTACCACAAGAATGCATGGATTATCCTGAGTTACGCGTTATCGCCAAAGCCGGATTCGGTTTCGGCGATGTAAACAGCTGTTTGATATTTAAAATTTGGGAAAATAATAAAAGGAGTTATTAGACAATGGATGAACAGACTATTTTTAACAAAATGATTGACATTCTTAGACTTTATACCAAAGATCCAAGCCTTTTAGACAAGGCGACAAAGGATACACACATTCTGAACGATCTCAAGGTTAATTCGGCACGGCTCGTGGACGTTATCATTAAGTGTGAGGACACCTTTGGTGTTACCGTGGAAGATGATGAGGCAGATAAGATAGGGACTATCGGAGATGCCGTCTCCATCATTAAAACTAAATTAGGATAAGAGAAAGCATATGAATACAACCATGCTCCAGAGTCCTCTGCCCCTGCTCATGCAATATATCATGGGCCGACTCGCGGTATTTGTTCTTGGGCCGCTCTACTTTGCCATCATCCGGTTGATGGGATATAGGGTGAGGGATTTACGGAAAATCAGACAGGAGTGCGCTCACCTGTTAAGAAATCATGAAGGGCCATGGATCATCTGTGCAAATCACCTTACCATGATTGATTCCTGCATTATCACCTATGCGACGCTCTCGTTGCCCCGTCATCTGCTTCAGTATCGACGGCTTCCATGGAATTTGCCGGAGAGAACTAATTTTCAACGAAATATCCTCTTGGCAATTTTCTGTTATCTGGCGAAGTGTATTCCCATTAATCGCGGCGGTAACCGCGAAGAAATGAAAAAAACACTTGACAAATGTAACACTATTCTGGAATGGAATCAGCCTATTCTGATTTTCCCCGAGGGAGGGCGCTCCCGGACGGGCCGCGTAAATACCAAGGGCTATTCCTATGGTGTCGGTCGCTTTGTCAAAGATTTCAAAGACTGTAAGATCATGTGTCTCTATCTCCGCGGGGACAAGCAACATACCTACGGATTCATTCCCAGAATTGGTGAACGTTTTACTATGAGCGTGGAAGTATTACAACCCCAGCTCACGGAAGAAAACGGTCTCAGGGCACAACGCTATTATGCAGAACAGATTATCAAACAATTGGAACAAATGGAGGACAGCTATTTTACTGCACATCGGCAACGATATTGTGGATCTGACCGATCCGCACAACATGGGGAAGAGCAGAAATCTGCGATTCGTCAACCGCGTCTTTACTCCCGGTGAGCAAAGGCAGATATTCAATTCCGCAAAACCTGATGCCATGATCTGGGCCATATGGGCCGGCAAGGAAGCTTCGTACAAGATTAT
>DNUI01000138.1 GCA_003508565.1 Syntrophaceae bacterium | reverse complement strand
CGCAGAGACAGGAACGATGGGGGCCGATTCCAGGAATGTGCCTTTCAAAAATTCCTGTATATCGTCCCGTACCAGATCCAGCCAGGTTTCATCGACCATATCCGTTTTGGTTAGGGCCACCAGTCCTGTTCTGATGCCCAGCAAGGTGCAGATATCCAGGTGCTCTCTGGTCTGGGGCATGACCCCTTCATCCGCGGCAATTACCATTGCGACTAGATCGATTCCCCCTGCGCCTGCCACCATATTTTTAATGAATTTTTCATGTCCGGGTACATCTACTATCCCTATACTCATCTTGCCGGAGAGTTGAAGAGACGCGAAACCGAGTTCAATCGTGATTCCCCGCTCCTTTTCTTCCTTCAACCTGTCTGTATCGATACCCGTCAGACACTTGACCAGAGATGTTTTTCCATGATCAACGTGTCCTGCTGTGCCTAAAATGATATGCATAGTAGTGAATTTCTTTCGACCTTCGTTAATTTGAAATTGAGGTTATTTCTGAAATTCCGAAAGAGGGCTTACTCAGGTGAATGAATAACAAAATAGTTGACATGATTCAATAAAAAAGGAAAGTACCTATCCGTGACTAAATAGATAAGGACAAAAAATCTTGTGAAACCATTACCTTCGTGATAATTTGCCGATCAATATGAGAGTGCTTGGTCTCGATTACGGTTTAAAGAGATTGGGGGTGGCTGTTTCCGATGAACTCGGAATAACTGCCCAATCCCTTTTGGTAATAGAAAGAAAAAATGAAAAAAAAGATCTGGAGGCTATCGCCCGGATCATTCATGAATACCATATAGAGAAAATTGTTATCGGTTATCCGCTGCTATTGGATGGCTCAAAAGGTATTCAATGTGAGAAAGTTGATCGGTATGCCGAGCGGTTGAGTGCTGAATTCAATCTGCCCGTAATCAAATGGGACGAGACATTATCCACTTGGGAAGCCGATGAATTAATGTCCGAAGCAGGGGTGAAAAGAAGAAAGCGAAAAAAGTTGGTAGACAAGATTGCGGCGGGAATTATGCTTCAATCATATCTGGATCGTTTAAGATGAGATTCGCCTGGTGTGAGAGAGTAAGTAGCCGGAATATTGTTTTTTAAATTGCCCTTTCCCTCACAGGATAGGGTTTTATTGCTTTTAAAGGGGCTCTTTCGAGTCTATACGGTGGTGATGATCTTTTTTAGAGATGAGGTTATCGTACAATTTAAGTGAATGAAGAAGTATTCAGATGCAGATATTTATCCTTTTGATGTGGGTTGAGTTCTGTTCTAGGGAGGTTGTTGTTGAATGAATATTTTGAAAATATTGAATGAAAAAAAAATTCCCATTGCCGTATGTTTTTCTGCTCTTTTTCTAGGAGTGGTAATTTTTATTCATTTCATCAGGACTCCTGTAAATGATAAAAATACATTAACCATAACTGTCCAGATTCCAAAGGGTTCCAGCTTCTCAAAGATAGCTGATATTCTGAGTAATGCCGGTCTCATAAATCATAAATTTGCTTTTTCCCTTTATGCAAGAATGAAAGATGCACCTAGGCATATTCGTGCGGGAGAATACGAGTTGACGAGTGCTATGCCGCCGACCGTCATTCTGGATAAGCTGATCAGAGGTGAAATCAAAGGATATCGCATTCCCATCCCGGAGGGTTTCGATATGCGACAGGTCGCATACACCCTGTCCCAGCAGAAGTTAATTGATGAGAAAAAATTTCTAAGACTTTGTGCCGATAAGGCATTTGTTTCATCACTGGGCGTTAAAAGTAATACAGTTGAAGGATTCCTTTTCCCTGAAACATATATTCTAACGAAATCAATGGATGAGAAAGAAATTATTTCTTTGATGGTTGAACAATTATGGAAAAAAATTACCCCGGAGATGAAGAAAAGAGCAGAAGAATTAGGATTTACCCTAGAGCAAATAATGACAATAGCTTCCATGATAGAGAAAGAGGCCAAAGTAAAGCAAGAAAAGCCGTTAGTTGCTGCAGTTTTTTATAATAGATTAAAAATATCCATGAGGCTTCAAAGTGATCCCACTGCTGTGTATGGAATTTCTGGATTTGAAGGACCTATCACAAGAGAGCATCTGAGAAAAATAACTCCTTTTAATACCTATCGAATTGATGGATTGCCGCCCGGTCCTATTGCAAATCCCGGTATAGATTCAATCATGGCTGCCCTGTATCCTGCAAGCGTTCCATATCTATATTTTGTCTCTAAAAATGACGGTTCTCACCAGTTTTCAAGACACCTCTCTCACCACAACGCGGCTGTGGCCAAATTTCGAGTAAAAAGTGATGAAAATTAATCCTTTCATCTAGTTTTCCCTTGACAAAAAAAGAAAACTCTCTATAACCAAAAGTGGTGGAGTAAAGTGGATGGTTGTGGAGGGTGATGGTGTCGTTCAGGGGCAGGTATTATCATTCCATAGATGAAAAGGGTCGAATTATTTTCCCGGCAAAACTGAGAGAGGTATTTGCCGAGAAATACGACAACAAGATGGTCATCACCAACTGGGACGGCTATTTGATGTGCTTTCCCTATGATGAATGGCGAATTCTTGAAGAAAAAATCAGCCATCAATCTCTCCTCAGGAAAGAAGTCAGGGCATTTCAGCGTTTTTTTATGTCGGGTGCCATAGACTGCTCTTTTGACGGACAGGGCCGAATTCTCATTCCACCATCTCTGCGTGAATACGCGAAAATCGATAAAGATATTGTTCTGGCGGGCATGGTCCGGATCATCGAAATCTGGAGCAAAGAGCGTTGGGAAGAAGAGATATCTCGATCGGGCGCTGATATTGATAGCTATACCAAGTATATGGCTGACTTGGGAAT
>DNUI01000220.1 GCA_003508565.1 Syntrophaceae bacterium | reverse complement strand
TTCTCTAGCTTCATCCAATAACTGTTTGTTGTCCTACATGTTTTAACACGAACGGGGTGATGCATTGAAAAACAGGGGCTGGCGATGCGGTTGGCGTGAGCATGGCAATCAGTTTCCTCATCTCCTCACCCTTTGACAGAAGCATCAGGAACACCTTGGGATGAGAGACTGATGCCTTGGTTTGACAGGTTGAATGCTTGAATGATGGAGACATGAGTGTTCCCACCTTTAATTCGAGATGAGGGTGGAGTCGAAAGCGGACTGCTGCGCATCAGAATGGACTGTAGGTCCTGGTCTTGGTGTAGTGAATGTAGCCTATACTTGCGCCGGCGCGCAGGCCCACACCAAGCCGTATCGGCGCGAGGATGACTTTGTCGCGCTGCTGGTAGTTGATGCCCGCACCACCGACGAAATAGAAGCTGCCGTCTACCGCCGGGTAACGCCGGAACAACTGCTCGCTGTTGTCGAGGTTATATACCAGCACGAAAACCTTTGCTGCACTGCCGCCGTGGTCAAAGCCGATGGAGGGGCCGCTCCAGTAAACCTTGCGACTCTGACCGCCCTTCCGCATCAGCATGCCATCGCCGTAACGCAGGCCCACCGTAATGGCACCGCCTGCTTCCTGACCCTTGATATGGGCGTTCGGAGAACCGTATTCCTTGAATGCTTTCTCGATCACTTTCGCAAGCCCTTCAGTACTCTTGCCAAAAAATTCAGTGGCATCCTTGAGCACGGAATCCTGCTCGTAGGTGTCGGCACCCTTCTTCTCAGCGGCTACATCAGATACGATGGTGCTTGCACTAACCACAACGAATAGAATAACTATAACTATTAATAGAGACTTCTTCTTCATCATATCCTCCTCTTGTAATTTTCGTCTTGATAGAACGACTCCTTATCTCATCACGCTGCTATCTTTTAATTGCACCCTTTTCCCGCCTTCATTGAGCAGAGAAATATTCCCTGGCATAAAGTGACCAGCCTGCTTGTGATATAAGCCCTCGACCACTACTATCAGGGGGAAGGCTCTTTCTCACGTACTTCTTTAATTTTCATTTTAATTCCACAAAGTATCTATAATTGTATATTATACAATGTAAGATAATGTTTTCATCAGAGAAAGGCAATGAGGATTAAATGGAAGAATAATGGCAGGCTAAAGCTACCTGTTAACAAATAATGCAGATGACTGGTAGATTTGACCTATGATTATCCTTACAAACAATCAGGATTGCTTTCAGTCCAATCCATCAATAAAATTATTTTGAAGGATTTTTACTTAACTTACACCCAAGAGAAATACGACACACAAAGAAAACGAGAATAGAATATGACAGCAAATGATTATGTTGAGGGGCTGATTGTAGGCAGCCTGATTGGTGCAGAAGTGGGTATCCTCTACGCTCCTAAAAGAAGCAACCAAACAAGCGAGGATATACAAAATTCTTCAGAGGAATTATTACAAAAAGCAAAAAACAGTATGAGGAGGCACGCAAAAAATTGTGAGTGTAACGGGCCGTCAGAAGGTATTAAATGCTGAGAAATAGGAGAGGCGATGAAAATCGTAATAATGGTGACTCCAGGATTATAATTGATATCCAGGGGAAACTGATATCTGCAAAATAAACCAAGGAGGTTATGAAAGTGATGGAAGACAAGAGAGAAGAATGCCACTGTGATAAGTGTGGAAATGAAGCAGAGATGACCATAACCTGTCAAACGATCGAGATAGAGGATCAATCCGGCGCCAAAAAGAAGGTACAGCAAGAAACAAGAACATGTACAGTTTGCGGCGGCGAAATGGTAACCGTCATTGACGAGTGACAGATATAAGGCGCTTCTTGACATCATGCATTGATGCATCCGGAAACTCTCAGTTTTGCAACAATCCTGGATACGCCAGCTTTGTATATGACTGCCTCTGCCTGATCCCAGCCTTATTATGAGGAAAACCCATAATATGCCTTTGCCACGCAAGCCGATTGAAGCAATGGTTAAAATTTGAATCCAGAAAATGATTCGACAACATGTAGAGTTTTTCTACCACGGTGATGACTTCTGTTGCGTGGAGGCCATTATCAAAGTCATCCAAAATGGAAGAATAGACTTGCAATGGTGAATGCTATGGATGAGAGATTATACGGTGCCTTTACAGTCAAAGAGATTATTTGTGATGGTGATAAGGTCGAATTACGGGATGTCGAAAAAGACGTGATTGGCGAAATCTCTTTGAAGATCTATATCAACGGGACAGAATACGCCTCCCTGCTCTGCCTTAACCAGTTAACGGAAGAGCTTGCCCTCGGCTTCCTTTACAATGAAGGCGTGATCGACACATTCCGTGATGTCGAATCCATCACTTACAATGAACGCCTCTTTGCTGTCTTGATTGATCTTGCCGTCGGAAGATCAGTTGATAAGTGCGAAAGCCTGCGCAGCGTCACCTCAGGGTGCGGGAAATGCTTTACGTACATCAATCCCCTCAAACATGACAAATTCCTGATAGTACCGGATCAGATTGAATTCTCCCTCCGCAAGATTCTTCAAACCATGATGAACTTTGAGCAGCGTTCCGAATTATACAAGGCCATCGGCGGGGTCCATAGCGTCCTGTTTCACCATGATGAATTTATCGTTTTTAACGAAGACATCGGGCGGCACAACTGTTTTGACAAGATAACAGGTGTGCTGATTAGAAGCGATACAATGAATCTCGCCGGGGAAGGAATGTTGTTCGTGAGTGGAAGGGTTTCTTCAGAAATTATCACGAAGGTTATCAGAATGGGCGTTCCAATCCTTGTTTCACGATCAACGCCTACGGCCGCAGCGGTAAACCTTGCGAGAGAATACAATGTCACTCTCCTTGGATATGTGCGAAGCAATTCCGGGTATGTATACTCGGGGGAAAATCGTTTGGTATAAGGAATAATTGTCGACCAGTCCCTGATGAAGTCCTGAAATCAAGGAGGTTATTATGGCAAACATATTTTCAGATATCACCAAGACAATAGGCAAAACACCATTGGTACGTCTCAACAGAATGGGCGGGGGATTAAATGCAGAGATTTTGGTAAAGATAGAATCATTCAACCCTCTTTCCAGTGTGAAGGACAGGATCGGCGTTGCCATGATCGAGGCAGCGGAGAATGCGGGAATACTCAAGAACGATACCATTATCATTGAGCCAACAAGCGGCAATACTGGGATTGCTCTTGCCTTTGTGTGTGCGGCCAAGGGGTATCGTCTTATCCTCACCATGCCCGATACGATGAGTCTGGAACGGCGACATCTGCTCTCCATCTTGGGGGCAGAACTGGTGCTCACGGAAGGGGCTAAAGGTATGAAAGGTGCTATCGAAAAAGCGGAGGAACTGGCAAAAACATATAAGAACAGTTTTGTGCCCCAGCAGTTTAAAAATCCTGCAAATCCGGAGATACACCGGAAAACAACGGCGGAAGAGATCTGGCGGGATACGGACGGCGAAGTAGACTATGTTGTCTCGGGCATCGGCACCGGGGGAACGATCACCGGTATCGGTGAGGTTTTGAAAAAAAGAAAACCATCAGTGAAGATGATTGCCGTCGAGCCTGCGGATTCGCCGGTTCTGTCCGGCGGGAAACCTGGTCCCCACAAGATTCAGGGGATCGGCGCCGGATTTGTCCCCGATGTATTGAACAGAGAAATTATTGACGAAATTATTCAGGTGGCCCATGAAAATGCGGGAGATATGGCGAGACGCATTGCAAAAGAGGAAGGAATCCTTGTAGGGATATCGAGTGGCGCCGCTCTCTGGGCTGCCCTTGAGGTGGCAAAAAGAAAAGAGGCCGAGGGCAAAATGATCGTGACCATTCTGCCCGACAGCGGAGAACGGTACATATCGACTTGGCTGTTCCAGAAGTGTTAAGAGACTTTTGCATTAACGTCTTTTTGTCATTACTGCGACAATACCACATCCCTTTCATCCCTCACGCCAAGGGAGGGAAAAAAGAAAACAGAATTGCAGATCTCCATAGCATTTCCTTTGTTGGTTCTTTTTTGAAAAACGTATTCCTTTATCTCTACCCTTGATTGAAATGGGTCGTGACTCTGAATCTGCGTTTTGTTTTGGCATAAATGCCGTGAAGCCGCATGAGACGGGCAATACGGTTCTTCCCGCAGAGAGTGCCGTTTTCTCTTAGCTCCCTTGTAATCCGTGGGCTACCATAAGTCCGGCGGCCGAGTTTATAGGCTTCTTTGATCCTTCTTTATATCTCTTTTTTCATAGTAGTTTACACCTATCAATATCCTTCCTTTTAATTCTTATTGTATCCTGCTTACAGGTAAACTAATTTTATAAAAAAATTCAGCCCTGCAAATATCAAAATATTAATGAAAAATAGGAGGGGTAGAAATCAATTATTTAAACCACATTGTAAGCGTTATCAGAGGGGGCATTTGCGAAAAAAAATTGTAACGGATCATATCAAAAACATAGAGAACACATGGAGGTCGTTATGAAATGTCTACGCTGCGGCGGCTTAATGATCTATGAAGAATTTTACAATCCTCAGGAATCTTTTTCGGGACTGAAATGCCTAATCTGTGGGGAGGCTATTGATCCGATTATTCTGGAGAACAGGAAATTGATCAGCACTATTCAAAGGATGTCCCCTCGACAGGTGAGACGGTCCAAAGTCGTGCATCATCCCCTGAAAGGGACTGAGAGAATGCGCATGATGCTTGAGGCTTAGTTATTATTAAGGGGAAACTAAAGCAAAATTTGGTAAATGGTCAAGTCAGGGGAGTTAAAAAATTTAATTATAGAGGAGATGTCCAATGGCTCTATCAGACAAATACGGCAAGGTGAATATCCCCAAAATCGGGGCTGATGAACCTGTGTTCATCCTGCGGGCTCAAGACCGGCTCGCCGAAGCCACAATACAGATATACAAGGTGCTCGCGGCTTCTCACGGCAGTGCACTCACCAAGGATCTGGATAAGCAGATTCAGTCTTTTCAGCAATGGTCCGGAAAGAAGAAAATGCCAGATTGAGGCGGAGGAAATAAACAAAAATAATAACGGCGGGCAAAAGAATCGTGATTCCATGCAAGGTGCGGTGCTGGTAATAACCATCCTTGATTTAATTTACCTTTTGCTTTTTTGGAGTTGTTCTTATTTTTTTACCGTAGTGATTTTTAATGTCGACAATGTGGACTAAACGGTAGTATTTTCTTGACACTCAATTGCCTTTCCCCTATATTTATCAAGTAAGAAAGCGAATTCTCCATGGATACAGCCAGAAAAAGACAACCTATGAAAATCGATGTTCGACGGTTTTTTAACTTCATACTGATATTCACAATCGTTACATGTTTCTCACTTCAAAATATTGCGCAGGCGGAGCAGAATATACAACCCAAAAGGACTGAACGCGCCTCTGATTTTACCCTGAAAGATTTGGACGGCCGAATCGTCAATCTGAGCGATTTTAAGGGGAGGACAGTTGTTCTGTATTTCATGTGTACCTGGTGTACCGACTGCCGCGCCGCCATTCGTGGTCTAAAGGACATCTATTCCCGATACAGAGCAAAGGGCTTGGTTTTATTGAGTATCAATATTATGGAATCCCGGGAAAAGATGACAGCGTATGCAAAAAAATATGACCTCCCCTATCCCATTCTTCTTGACGAAGACGGTAATGTTTCCCGAACATATGGCGTTGTTGGCGTACCCGTCAAGATATTGATTGACCGGGATGGCTGGATTATATGTTGGAATTGCCGTTCTTTCGACAGCCTTCTGGAAAAACAGTTCGAGGTAACAGGGAAGTAGAAGCGGGGATCAGTCACTCCGTAGTTTTATCTTCACAACAGAAAGTGAATCAGAAGATGTCGGAATATCGTCACTTTGGTTCTGTGGGGTAGCCGGCATCCTTCCAGGCATGAAAGCCGCCCTTAAGGGCGCTCACATTTTTAAAACCCTTGTCCAACAAAATCTGCGCCGCACGGGCGCTAGTGCCTTCATTGCGTCAGGTTCAATAGATCACGATCTCCCTGTCTGCCGGCAATTCCCTGTACCTGCTTTCCAGTTGGACTATGGGGATTCTGATGGCACCTTTGATTTTGATTTTGCTGTCTGCATAATCCCGGCCTGTTCTGGTATCGAGAATCACCACGTCCTCACCTCTATCCAGTTTAGCTTTCAGCTCCTGGACCGTTATCTTGGGCACAGAATCATTTGCGGAACACGTCATCGCCAGTTGGTTTAGTAACAGAAGGGGCAGAAAAAATATTAATGTATTCAACAAATATCGCACTATCAATTTTATCACCACCCTTTCTATGAGAAATGCCGCATATTTTTTACCAGAAATTTATCGGATCGGCCAGCGTGCGTATATATTGGCAATCTGCAGCCTTGTCCATGGTTGGGACAAGCACAATCAGAGGGTCAAGGCCTGCGTCAAGCCATTATCTTTCTTCTATATTATAAATTTACTAATTCTACTCAAAAAATGGGTGGGTCGCCAATTATCTCATTCTTCTTTCTTTAATTTACGCGGGAAGCAGCATTCCCAGGATGGCATACCGTCTTCTTCATTGCGAAGTTTCATGGTCCACTCTCCTTTGTTTATTTCTGAGGCAATGATAGCGCTACCCAACTTCATACCTCTTACCTCGACGGCGTCGCCAACCTTAAACTTCACTTTCTGGTTTTCAATGAACCATTTTGGCCCCATGTAAACGAGCCACTTGCCACCCTGGGCTGTCACCAATCTCATCTGCAGCCCGTCTTTCACACCTGCCATCTTCTCAATCTTTTTTACCGTACCGGCTTCGGTCACTATTGCCCCTCCCCCTTTGTAGCCGACGTCCGCCAACTCCGGTACTCCGAGAGACCATGGACCTTTCTCCAGTTGTGCCTGTGATTGCAGCGCAAACATCATTGTCATCATAAAAATCGCTACAACCATCACGCTCCACATTGATACTTTTTTCATACGCTACCTCCTCAATGTATATCTTTTTGCTATGTTGGATTGCTACAACCCACCCAATTTTGAGCTTCACACGATACCTGCGTGGAAGTGGTATCTTGATTGATATCTTAATAAATAAATCTGACAATGCAATAGTAGTTGAATGAGCGGTAAGTGGGAGGTAAATACTACTTGATATAAGAATTCTGGTATTAGGTGCATCTGTAGATTCACTCCTCCATTTTTTACCACGGCGTCCCAAGCTAGTTTATAACATTTTTGATAAGGTTTTGCTTTCTTACGGGGTAAATATAAGAAAGTTCCATTCGTATGTCAATTATTTTTTATCCACAAGATGTTGTTCTGTCATTTTTATCAAGCTATTCATTATTCCAGGTGGTAATATAAAATAGCAAAGGATATACTTACTTGCCAGGTGATAGTTGGAGAACTGATCTTCTTCAGCTCGAATATAGATTATTCATTCCATATCACTACTGTCCGGAATAATTGGTCATTAAGTTTTGTAACACTGTAACATATTTTATAAAAGATGCCATTTATGTTTGTCCTCGACTTGAAAACGCATAGCGGAATCTGTAAACCTTCCCAGAGATTATTTCAGGGAAGGAACGCACATGTATTCAGGTCCGCTTGTGTTTACCCAAATCATGGACTTCATGCCGTTGAAAACCTTTCGGCGCTGCGTGGAGAGATACCGAGGCAACTTCAGCGTGAAGAGTTTCACCTGCATGGGTCAGTTCCGCATCATGGCCTTTGCCCAACTGACGTATCGGGAAAGTCTGCGGGACATCGAGGTCTGCCTCCGGGCGCAAAGCAACAAGCTCTATCATATGGGTATCCGCAGCAAGGTTTCCCGCAGCACCATAGCGGAAGCGAACGAGATGCGGGACTGGCGCATCTACGCCGATTTTGCCCATCATTTGATCGGTATCGCCAGGAAGCTCTACCACAAGGAACCGTTGGCTGTAGAACTCGAAAACACGGTGTACGCCTTGGATGCCACGACGATCGACCTGTGCCTGTCCCTCTTTCCCTGGGCACGCTTTCGGGAGACAAAAGGGGCCGTCCGTCTCCATACGCTGCTGGATCTGCGGGGCAATATACCGAGCTTTATCTACATCTCCGACGGCAAATTCCACGAGGTCAACGTCATAGACATCATTCCTCTGGAAACAGGCGCTTTCTACATTATGGATCGCGGCTTCCTGGACTTCTCCAGACTCCACACCGTCACTCGGGCTTCGTCGGTCTTTGTTATCCGGGCCAAGTCGAATCTAAAGTGCCGCAGACTCTACTCCCACCCGGTGGACAAATCCACCGGGGTTATGTGCGATCAATCTATTCTGCTGACCGTTCCGAAGTCGGCTGGGGATTATTCCGACAAGCTCCGCAGAGTGAGATATTACGACGCCGAAACCGACAAAACCCTGGTGTTTCTGTCCAACAACTTTTTTCTGCCCGCCATCACCATCGCCCAACTCTACAAACAACGATGGCAAGTGGAGCTCTTTTTCAAGTGGATCAAACAGAATCTGCGCATCAAGAGCTTTTACGGCACTTCGGAGAACGCCGTGAAAACCCAGATTTGGATTGCCGTTTCCGTCTATCTGATCGTGGCAATCATCAAAAAACGGCTGAATATCCAGGAAAGTCTCTACACAATTTTACAGGTCTTGAGTGTTTCACTATTTGAAAGAACATCTATGTTTCAGCTACTTACATTCCATGACTACACATACGATAGAAACAAAAATCTTAACCAATTGAACTTATTCACGGATTATTCCGGACAGTAATGATTCCATATATTAAGAAGAACGAGGTTTCACTATGATACAGGCTTTAAGGACACCAGATGAACGTTTTGCCCATCTTCCTGGTTATCCTTTCAATCCGAACTACATCGATGATCTTGCCGGATACGGGGGGTTACGCATGCATTATCTTGACGAAGGTTCCAGACATGCAAAGCAGGTATTCCTGTGCCTGCATGGAGAACCGACATGGAGCTATCTTTACCGCAAGATGCTTCCTGTTTTTAAGGATGCCGGACACAGAATTGTGGTACCCGACATGTTTGGCTTCGGACGATCTGATAAACCCATGGATGAGGCTGTTTATACTTTTGATTTTCATCGCAGGACCATCATGCTGCTTATCGAGCGACTCGATTTGACCGATATTACTCTTGTGTGTCAGGATTGGGGTGGGCTACTCGGTCTTACCATGCCGATGGACATGCCTGGGAGGTTTTCCCGTCTTCTGGTGATGAACACGATACTCGGTACCGGTGATATTCCTCTTTCAGAAGGATTCCTTGCCTGGCGAGCCTGGACTAATAAGAATCACGATATGGCGGTGGGCAAACTTATGTCAAGGACATGCCCACATCTGTCACCTGAAGAATGCAACGCTTATGATGCTCCATTCCCGGATATTCGCTATAAGGCAGGGGTGAGGCGTTTCCCCAATATAGTCCCTGATTCACCAGATGCTCCAGGTGCTGAATTATCCCGACGTGCCCGCAGATGGTTAAATACCAAATGGTCCGGTGCCACGTTTATGGCAATTGGTATGAAGGACCCGGTACTTGGCCCATCCGTCATGAGTTATCTCAGAAATATAATACAAAATTGTCCCGAACCATACGAGGTTGAACATGCTGGGCACTTCATTCAGGAATGGGGTGAAGATATTGCGAGAAAAGCGTTGGAAGTTTTCATCTGATTTTCTTAGAGAATAAATGAGAGTGACCTCCTGAACGACGGAAATCGGCAACCTCGACGACAAACATCTATACCCCCCCAACATTTTATGGCCAAAATTCTTTAAAATACAAAATCTTTATTCATATTGCAGTATTCATTTTAACTCACCTTCCTATTTTGTTTTATCTGACAATTTATCATTCTATAAAGCAACAGATATGGTTAGGGGGTAATACCCCCATCCGTCTGCTTCCCTTACTCTTGTTATGTTCACAACATCAAAATTTGCTTTCACCTGATAATCAGGAGTGGGCGGTTCAGGAAATCATTTGTGGCACTGAATCTCTAATTTCAAATACGTGGTTAATTTGCGAGGACAAAACTGCTGGTAACCCATCTGGGTAGAATTTGATATCGATTTCATCAGCATAGGGATGTAGATCAGTGAGTATGCTTCTTACGGCTTGGCTTACACGTTCACGAAAAAAACGATCTCCATATTTTCTCTTTATTTTGATATGACCCGTTACAACTTTTTTTTCCTTTTTTTTCTTCACGAAAACCCCCTTCGATAACGTTTACAGTGTGGTTAATAGCAGGGATAGATTTATGGATAAAATTAGTTTACCTGTAAGCGGAATACAATAAGAATTAAAAGTCAGGGTATTGATAGGTGTAAACTACCTTGATGACCAAAACCTTTAGAACAGGGCTTCAGGATGACTGGTGAAAAAGGAAAAACATTCCGATCGCTTAAAAAGATTTTATGACAAACCGCTCCGACCGGGTTAATAAATCCACTTTCAAGCCAATACTACCGAACAAAATTCAATCGATTCATGATATCATTTGACGAATTTTATTCCATATGGGTAATTTGACAAAGTTGATGTGTTATTTTTTTTACTAAATAATTATTATCAGACGTTCATTACGATGTAAGGAGGGTGGAAATATGAAAGAAAAGAAGACGGATTATTTCGTTGCCCTGTACGATGTAGCCATGGTCATCAATGCCTCTCTGGACCCGTCCAAAGTTCTGGACGAGATCGTCCGATGCATAGTTGGCGCCATGCAGATTAAGGCTTGCAGCATCAGGCTCCTGGATTCACAGAGCAAACAGCTGATCCTTGGGGCAGCTTGCGGTCTCTCTAAAGATTACCTTCATAAGGGGCCAATTTTAGTAAAAGAAAGTAGACTGGATCAGAAGGTTCTCTCGGGTGAAACTACGTGGTTGAAGAATGTCCAGACCGATATGAACTTTCAGTACGGAGCAAAGGCAAAAGCCGAAGGCATAAAATCAGTACTTGCTTTACCGTTAATGCTCGCAAAAAATCCCATTGGTGTTCTGCGGGTCTACTCGGACAAAATTCATAAATTTAATGATGACGAAACCAAGTTTTTAAAGGCTATAGCCAATCTCAGTGCTATCGCCCTTGACAACGCCAAACATCACAAGACACTGCAAACATGTTGTGATTTAATGAATGAACATAAGTATCGTATTGATGACAATTAAAAGGAGTACACTATGATTCGCCTTGGAATAAATGGTTTTGGACGGATAGGGCGGCAGGTACTGAAAGCCGTCATTGAAAGGTATCCCCAGACGCTCTGTGTTGCAGTAGTTAATGATCTCTTTGATGTGGAAACCAACGCCCACCTTTTTAAATATGACACAAATTATGGACGTTATCCCGGAGAGGTCAAGGTCAAAAAAGATAGCCTCATTATTGATGACCACATCATAAAAAATATTGCATTCCGCGCGATCCATCAACCATCCCCTGGGAGGAAGAAGGTATCGACATAGTTATTGAGAGTACGGGTCTTTTTCTCAGCGGCCCAAAAGCAGCGGCCCATATCGAGGCCGGGGCAAAGAAGGTTATCATTACTGCTCCAGCAAAAGAAGAAGACATCACGATTGTTATGGGCGTCAACCATAAAGATTATAAACATAGGAAACACCATATAGTATCCAATGCATCCTGTACTACCAATTGTCTTGCTCCACCCGTGTTTGTTGTTCATGGAATTTTTGGTATCGAGAAAGGTATGATGACAACGGTCCACTCTTATACCAATGACCAACGCATCCTCGATCTTGCCCACAGAGATTTGCGACGGGCCCGTGCGGCGGGGCAGAATATCATACCGACCACAACCGGCGCCGCAAGGGCATTGTCTTTGGTAATTCCCGACCTTGCCGGTCGATTTGACGGGTACTCACTCCGCGTGCCGACTCCAACAGTATCGATTGTCGATTTCGTTGCCCAGCTTCGCAGCAAAACAACAACGGAAAATCTCAAAGATGCCTTGCTACATGCATCAAAAAAACAATTGAAGGGTATTATGGCTTGCGAAGAATCATCTTTAGTTTCCATGGACTTTAAGGGAAACTCCCACTCTTCCATAGTGGATATGGAGTTCACCCAAGTCCTTCAGGGAAACATGGCCAAGGTAGTTGCCTGGTATGACAATGAATGGGGGTATTCCTGCCGCGTAGCAGATCTCGCAAATTACATGGGACAAAAGGGCTTTTGAGGAAATATGAAACATATTCATATTAACACAAATGATAAGTAGGTAGGTGTAAACAATAAAACAATTCAGGGGCAGGACGTGCTTAAAATAAAAATCCCTCGCAAGGATTTCATTATCCTTGCGAGGGATCGTCGAGAGCCGCTGATGTCGTCTTGTCTTTGTATCTGGAGTCAATGTGTTAAACTACTTGGTCCTCAAGCGGATGATCACTATCACCAATAAGACCCTGCGGTTCTTTTTTCAATTTGCCTCCAGTAACCTGACTCATTACGTGCATCGCAGCTTCCCAACAACCTTAATACAAGGCTGCTCATGTTTATTCAGATCCCCACACCCTCTCCCCTGGACCGCCGAGGAGTTCGCTCTTTTCCATTAAGGGCTGAGCTTCGATGACGCGCATGAGAAGCACAGGCACCGTTGCGTGCGAGACGATTTTTTCCGCAACGCTTCCAAGCATCCAAGCAACTTCGCCGCGACCATGTGTTGCCATGGCAATGAGATCACAAGATGTTTCCGCAGCATACTGGATAATTTCCTGAGCGGGGAGCCCCTCCCTGTATACCCAGCTTACTTTCAGCCCCTTGGCCTTCATTTCATTCGTGCAATCTGTAAGATCCTTCTCCGCGGCACTCTTTAGCGCACCGAGAGCTGCATCGACAAGCGAAGGATCACTCTCCGCAAGATGCGCCACGCTTGAAATGTTACCCACCGTTAACAGCGTGATCTCTGCCTGCTCGCTTCTTGCAAGGTCTTCTACTTGTGGTAAAATCTTCGCTGCTAATTCTGAACCATCCAATGGAACGAGTATCTTCTTGAACATATGATCCTCCTTTCGTCCTTTTATTGTTTGACTGATAAGAGCGGTTAAGCTCAGAACAGAAACCAATTTATATAAAAATTAAAATTGTTTATCCGCAAACACAATACTAATTAATTGTAAGCATTATAATAGGATAATACTCGCAATTAGTAATCTTATATTTTCTGTGAAACTTTAAATTTTAGATAAGTAAATGTAACCGAGAACACTCGTATTCTTCCTGAACTCGTTAAAATTCGCATTTCGTGCCAAGTAGAAGATGATACTGTCAACTTAATTGTGTA
>DNUI01000016.1 GCA_003508565.1 Syntrophaceae bacterium | reverse complement strand
CTGGGGCAATACCGCGGCGACCGCAGCCCAGGCAGTGGCTGTAGAGATATTTTTTGAACCGGGCAGCTCTTTCAAACTGTTAAAACGCCAATTACCGGGTAATATTCTTGTATTGTAAAGCACACCAAACGTCGAAATGCAAAATATTAATACAAATGCATTTATACCGACACTGAAAGAACTGATGAGGACCAGAATCATAGAGATAATTGCCGCCGCGACATACGCCTTCTCGTGCTTTCGATACGACTCTTCCCTGAATGAACCGATAATAGTGCTGGTTTTTCTGTCAATAATACGATTAAGGGTATGCATGGAATACACAAAAAGGGATGTGATCAAAATATTGATTGCATTCACATTGAGTCTCTGCAAGAGCATGCTGGCGAGAGACAGGCATCCGGCTCCAAGTGCAGAATAGATATCCGTTTTGACAGTAAATACCCATAATTTAAAAAACTTCCTTACATTTTTACTTTTTTCACTCTGGCGGATAGCGATACCGTCTACCACGCGGTCTATAATCCAGTTCGGCGTTGATGCACCGGCAGAGACACCGATTTCATGATACTGGCTTACAGGGATCTCATTTAATTCGTCTACCGTTTCTATATGAAATGTCGGTTTACCCTGACGCTCTGAAATCTTGGCCAGCCGTTTCGTATTTGCACTATTCCTGCCACCCACAATAAACATGGCCTCCGTCTCTGCAGTAAGACTTTTCACCTCTGCCTGTCTTTTTTCTGTGGAATCGCATATAGTATCAAAGACCACAGTATCAGGAAATCTCTCTTTGATCCCGTGTACAATTTCGATGAATTCGTCCATGTTCTGCGTCGTCTGGGCAACCACGCAAACATTACCCAAGCGAGGAAGATTCTCAATTTCATCAATACTTCCTATAACAATACCTCTGCCATAGGCATAACCCAAGAGACCGTTTACCTCCGGATGTTCCTTGTCACCGATGATAAGAACGGTATAATTCATGGATACATGTTTTTTTATAATAGCCTGGACGTGGGCCACCTTCGGGCAGGTGGCATCAATGATCCTGATTCCTTTTTCCTTGATTTTATTTCTTTCTTCCGGTGATATGCCGTGAGCCCTGATGATAATCGTGGAAGCTTTACTATATGCATCAATTTCATCGACATCAGTAATGGGAATGACTCCCCTTGTCCTCAGAACTTCGATCGTTTGGGGATTATGAATCAGGGGACCATACGTATAAATATTTTCTTTCCCCTTGCGTTGGGCAATATCGAGAACCATATCCACCGCCCTTCTCACGCCCATGCAAAATCCCGCTGTTTTGGCTAGCTTCACACCCATTTGTTTTGTAACACCGTTACTCTTTCATCACTTGATCATTGAATCCTGTAACGAGCGAATGGTTAAAATTACATTTCCTTACGGATCGAAGATTCTCCGTAGTTTACTGCGGAGAGCTTCAATTACGTGCGACAGGAGTGATACCTGTTCATACCATTACTGTTCAGGAGGTTATAAGCATTCCAATTATGTTTTTAAATAAATAAAGAACTCCTTGTTGCCTTTAGGCCCCATAAGGGGGGATTCGATTACCTCGACAACGGTAAGTCCCAATCCCATAGAGAACTCCTTTATCTCCTCTATTACCTTCTTATGAACTTCAGGATTCTTTATCACACCGTGTTTTTCAACCTCCTCACGTCCCGCCTCAAACTGAGGTTTAATGAGGGCAAGGATGACGGCGTTATTTTTTTTGATCAGCTTCAGCACGGCGGGAATCACAAGTTTGAGTGAAATAAAGGCAGCATCTACTGTGGCCATATCGATGGCCTCCTCAATTCCTGCACCCTCAAAGTACCGGATGTTTGTCCGCTCAATGCACACTACACGTTTATCTATCCTGAGTTTCCATGCTAACTGACCATACCCGACATCGAGGGCATAGACCTTTTTCGCCCCTTCCTGAAGAAGGCAGTCGGTAAACCCGCCGGTGGATGCCCCTACATCGAGCACTACTCTGCCCGTGACATCAATACCAAAATCCCGCAGAGCCCCTTGAAGTTTCAATCCCCCCCTGCTCACATAGGGATTGTCCTCTCCCTTGATCCTGATATCCGCGTCCGGGAACACAAGGGCCCCTGCCTTATCCATCATGGTTTCCCCTACAAACACCGCCGCCGACATAATGAGTGCCCGGGCTCTTTCCCGGGTCGGGCAGATATCCCTGTCCACCAGCAACCTATCTAATCTGACTTTCTTGATTTTATTACCCATGAGAAGAGCTTTACGAGATTGAAAAATTGCTTCATGAAGGGCGAATCAAAGATTATGAATACTCTCCTTTGTCCATCATACGATGGGCGGCTTCCATGATACCCTCTTCGTCAATGCCATGCATCTTTCTCAATTCACCCTGTGAGGCATGCTCAACAAATTCATCCTTGATGCCAAGTCTCTTTACGATGGCATCACCAATACCCTTTTCTACGAGCAATTCCAGCATGGCGCTCCCGAACCCTCCCATCAGTACATTTTCTTCCACAGTGATGATCCGCTTGAGGGACTTTGCCGTATCGCACAGCAGTTTTTCGTCAAGGGGTTTGATAAAACGGGCATTGATGACCCGGACGTTGATTCCCTGTTCTTTCAGTCTTTCAGCAGCAGCAATGGCAGGATACACTGTGGAGCCGACCGCTACAATGGCCATCTCCGCATTTTCCCCGTTGACTACAATTTCCCCTTTTCCTATTTCCAGAGAAACGGGAAGCTCATCAATGGCAACACCTATTCCCCGACCTCGGGGATATCGGATGGATGCGGGTCTGCCACACTCTACTGCTGTTTTCAGCATATGCTGGAGTTCATTTTCATCCTTGGGCGCCATCACTGTAATATTCGGAATTGAACGGAGATACGAATAATCAAAGAGTCCGTGATGAGTAGGGCCGTCTGATCCCACAAAGCCCCCCCGATCAAGGGTCAAGACAACGGGCAGATTCTGCAAACAGACATCATGGATAATCTGGTCATAGGCCCTCTGCAAAAATGTAGAATATATGGCCACTACCGGAATCAATCCTCCTGCGGCTAATCCGGCGGCAAAAGTAACGCCATGCTGCTCTGCCATACCCACGTCATAGAAACGACCGGGGTACTTCCTGGCAAATTCATCGAGTCCCGTACCCTCGCTCATGGCTGCGGTAACCGCGACAATCCTGGGATCATCGTGGGCCAGCTTTACAATCGTCCGCCCGAACATTCTTGTGTAAGACAACGGTACAGCGTTACTGTCTATAGGCTCTCCCGTTTCCACCTTAAACGGCGCGATGCCATGGAACTTTGCAGGATCGTCCTCGGCAAATTTATAGCCCATCCCTTTTTTCGTAATGACATGCACCAGAACAGGGCCTTTCAATTTCTTCACATTCCGCAGGTTCTTAATAAGATTATCCATGCGGTGTCCTTCCAAAGGGCCTACATAGGTAAAACCCAGCTCTTCAAAAAGCGCGCCTGGAATGACCAGCGCTTTCAGAGACTCCTCCACCTGCTTTGTAAACTTCAGCATCTGTTCTCCGATGGAGGGTATGGATTTCAGGAATTGTTTTGCCTCCGTCCTGAACTTTGTAACGGTATGACCGGTCATCACACGGTTCAGATATGAAGACATGGCTCCCACATTTGGTGAAATGCACATCTCATTATCATTCAGTATGATGATCATATCCTTATTGCGGTCCCCCGCCCAGTTCAAAGCCTCAAAAGCCATGCCTGCCGCAATGGAACCGTCACCGATGACCGCGATAGTTTTAAAATCGCCCCCGGTGAGACACCTCGCTTCGGTGATACCTGTCGCCGCGGAAATGGAAGTACTGCTATGCCCGGCGTTAAAGGCATCGTAGGGACTCTCCTCCCTCCTGGGAAAGCCGCTGATCCCTCCCTTTTTCCTGAGAGTATGGAACATATCTTTGCGACCCGTGATGATCTTATGTGCATAGGACTGATGCCCCACATCCCAGATGAGCTTATCCCTGGGAGTGTCAAACACGAAATGAATGGCCAGCGTCAATTCGACCGTTCCCAGAGACGATGCCAGGTGGCCGCCGTTCTTGGAAACTGTCTCAATAATCTTTTTGCGGATCTCTCCGGCAAGTGTGTTCAACTGTGTGATATCGAGCTTCCTGATGTCTTCAGGGAAATTGATTGTCGTGAGGATACTGTTTTCTTTGTCTACGTTACTCATCACCGCTTCCTTTAGAACTTCCTCTCCACGATATACTTGGCAATCATCCTCAGCGGATCCGCTCTGTAATCAAAGTGCGTTATCGCAAAGAGCGCACTCTCCATAAGTTCGCCGGCCTTTTTCCGGGACGCCTCAAGACCCATGAGGGCGGGATACGTAACCTTGCCACGCTTGGCGTCGCTTCCCGTACCTTTCCCGAGGAGTGTCGGGTCTCCTTCCACATTAAGGATATCATCAGCTATCTGAAACGCGAGACCCACATTCCTCCCATACGATACGAGTGCGTTGAGTTCAACCTCGCCTGTGTTTGCCAGTATCGCCCCTGCTTTCACCGCAGCCGTAATCATCGCCCCTGTTTTACGCGTGTGAATATAATGCAAAACTTCACTTTCTACTGTTTTTCCCTCCGATTGGACATCAACCACCTGACCTCCCACCATACCGAAGTAGCCTGCCGCTTCGGCAATATCACGAATTACGGCAAGCAGCCTTTCCGGCGCAATTTTTTCCATCAGCCTGATCTCGGACATGAGACGGAAGGCCTCCGTGAGAAGGGCGTCACCGGCCAGGATGGCGATATCTTCCCCGAACAACTTATGGCTTGTAAGTCTTCCCCTCCGGTAATCGTCGTCATCAATAGCGGGAAGGTCGTCATGGATGAGGGAATAGGTATGGATAAGCTCCAGCGCGCAGGCCACGGGAAGCACCGGTTCCACATTTCCCCCCGCCGCCTCGGCAGATGCCATGCACAAAATCGGCCTGATTCTTTTCCCCCCCGCAAACACGCTGTACCGGACCGCTTTAAAGATCACCGGCGGATAGTTTTCCTCGGGAGGGAGATATCTCTCCAGAGCGTCATCGGTAATTTTCTTTCTCTCCTCTAAATACGCGCTCAACGATATACTATGATTCGGACTCATTTTCTTCCACCTGAAACGATTTGATCACCAGCCCCTCTTCCTGCTTGAGGAGCATTTCCACCCTTCGTTCCGCCTCGTCAAGCTTCCGGGAACATACGCGGGCGAGCTTTATTCCCTCTTCAAATGCCTTGAGGGATTCTTCCAAGCTCATATCTCCCGCTTCCATTTTTCTCACTATGTCCTCTAATCTCCCGAGGGCGTCTTCAAATTTATCCTTTGCCATGGTTCACTTCTCCTGATTGATATCCGTTACTCTCGCTCGAAAACCTCCTGACGAAACTGTGATATCCACGCTGCTGCCCACGGTCACCGATGCCGCCTCTTTTATAATAGAACCCTCCGGAAGCTTTTTTACGATGCTGTATCCTCTTTTCAGCACTGCCAGAGGACTCAATGTGTCAAGCACGGCGATGTTTTTTTCCGCGCTTACCCTGAAGCGTTTTGCCATATCATACCATCCGGCTATCATATTCTTCATAGCATTTTCAAGGACAAACCGATGATCGCGGATCTTCACAAGGGGATTGGCATGGTGCAGGCGGACTTCCAGATTATTAAGCCTTGGCCTCTGG